>CAZURA010000001.1:0-125806 GCA_964622985.1 uncultured Bacteroides sp.
GAAATGGGCATTGAAGCCACCATTCATGTGGAGCCTTATCCTGCAGAGTAACAAGCCTGATACCTGTTTTGTGTTTTTTTTCTAATTAGCGCAATCGATTGTGCATTTTTTCTATCTTTGCATAGATCATGAAGAAGCAACATATCACCATACATGATATTGCAAGGGAATTAAATGTTTCAGCGTCGACTGTATCACGTGCACTCCAGAACCATCCCCGTATCAGTCAAGCTACAAAAGATGCTGTAAATAAGCTGGCCAGAAAGTACAAGTACCAACCCAATGTGGTAGCCACTTCTCTGAGGAGTGGAGAGAGCAAAACAGTGGGTATAATCGTTCCCCGGATCAATCGTAACTTCTTTGCCAATGTCATTGGGGGAATGGAAGAAGCTCTAACCTCCTCTGGTTACAACTTGATGATCTGTCAGACACACGAGAAGATTGAGAATGAGATCTCTGCCATTCAAACCCTGATCAATGCCCGTGTGGATGCGATCCTTCTTTCAGTCTCTATGGAAACCACCAGGGATGATCATCTTAAAATGCTGATGGACAGGGGTGTGAGGTTGCTGTTTTTCGATCGCATCATCGAAAGCATTCAAACAGGATCGGTGACTATTGATGATAAGCTGGGGGCTTATCAAAATGTGAAACATCTGCTGGAGCAGGGGTACCGGAGGATTATCCATGTTGCAGGTGCAGACCACATCAGTATCTACAAAGCACGAAAAGAAGGATATCTGATGGCGATGAAGGAAGCAGGTATCGAGGTTTCACCACAGTGGATTTTAGAGAGACCTCTAATTCAGGAAGGGGGCTGTTCGGCCTTTGATGCGGGAATGTCAGTAAAACCGGATGCATTTTTCTGTGCAGGTGATTTTGCTGCTCTCGGAGTGATGCAGGCTGCGCTGAAAAAGGGCCTTAAGGTCCCGCAGGATCTGGGAATTACCGGATTTGCCAATGAACCCTTTACCGAATTCATCCATCCCTCGCTTACCACGGTTGAACAGCACGGAGGAGAAATGGGTAAGAAAGTGGCTGAAATGTTCCTCCTGTGCAGAGAAATTGAAGAATCATCCACGTGTGAAAGAATTGTCTTAAAGCCAGAACTTATAGTTCGCAGCAGCTCAATGTTAAATGTGTAAACTTATCAATATGGCCATCCATTATGAAGTCCGGTTCTCCAATCATCCAGAGGATGCTAAGCAATATGGAACCGAAAAATTACGAAAGGAATTCCTTGTGTCAACAGTGATGGTACCAGGGGAGATCCACCTGGTCTATTCCATGAACGACAGGTTCATTGTGGGGGGTGCAGTACCCCTTGATCCACTGGAGCTGACCACCATCGATCCCCTTAAATCAGAACACTTCTGTGACCGTCGGGAATTAGGGATCATCAATGTGGGAGGAAAAGGTATCGTCCGTGTTGACGGAACAGATTACTCACTCGGGTACAAGGATGCACTTTATGTGGGAGCAGGATCGAAAAAGATCGAAATGTTCAGCGAAAATGCAAGTCAACCTGCTCATCTCTATTTCAATTCAGCCCCTGCACATCAGGCATTCCCCACCAAGCGGGTTACACTGGCCGATGCCGAAGTGATGGAGCTGGGAGCTCTTGAACAATCCAATGCCAGAAAAATCAATAAGCTTCTTGTGAATTCTGTGCTGGACACCTGTCAGCTTCAGATGGGAATGACCGAATTGAAACCCGGAAGTGTCTGGAACACAATGCCAGCGCACCTTCACGATCGTCGTATGGAGACCTATTTCTATTTTGAGGTGCCGGAGGGACAGGCCATCTGTCATTTTATGGGCGATCCGAAAGAGACCAGGCATATCTGGATGCAAAATGAGCAGGCGGTGATCTCACCTCCCTGGTCCATACACTCTGCCGCAGGAACCAGCAACTATGTTTTCATCTGGGGCATGGCCGGAGAGAACCTGGACTACGGAGATATGGATGTGATCCAGCCTAATGAAATCAGATAAAGAGAAATCTATGATACATAACCACGTACTTTTAGACACGGAGTCGGACTGGACCGAACTGGCACCTGGCCTGAGAAGAAAACTGATCCATACGGATCACCTCATGCTGGTGGTAGTGGAGTTCACAAACGGACCGGCCGAGGTGCCAGATCCCTTTCATTACCACCCACACGAACAGGCATCATACATTGCCGAAGGTGAGCTTATTCTCTTCATGGAAGGATTGGGTGAGCAAAAGCTTAAGAAAGGAGACCTGTTCGCTGTTCCATCGGGAGTCCCCCATACCGTTCAGACCTTAACCCCAGTGGTGAGGATTATCGACAGCTTTAATCCCATTCGTGAGGATTTCTTATAACCTAAATAACATTCTACATGTCCCTGGATTTATTTGATTTAACTGGAAAAACAGCCCTGGTAACAGGAGGTACCCACGGGCTTGGGATGGCAATTACCACTGGTCTTGCCAATGCAGGAGCCACAATTGTGATCAATGATGTATTCCATGAGAAACTGGAAAGCGCTAAAAAAGCTTATGCTGAAAATGGGATCCAAGTACATACCTATGTACTGGATGTAACCGATGAGAGTGCAGTTGAACAAACCATACCCGTCATCGAAAAAGAAGTAGGACCCATAGATATCCTGGTGAACAACGCAGGAATTATCAAAAGAATCCCTATTCTGGAAATGAAAGCCGATGAATTTCGTCAAGTCATTGATGTGGACTTGACCGGGCCTTTTATCATGTCGAAAGTTGTAGCTAAAGGGATGATTAAAAGAGGGTATGGTAAGATCATTAACATGTGTTCCATGATGAGCGAGCTTGGGAGAAATACGGTTTCGGCCTATGCTTCTGCCAAGGGAGGATTGAAAATGCTTACCAAGAATATGGCCACGGAGTGGGCGAAACACAACATCCAGATCAATGGAATCGGTCCCGGGTATTTTGCCACAGCTCAAACTGCCCCCATTCGTGTGGGAGGACACCCTTTCAATGACTTTATTATTAACAGAACTCCTGCAGGCAAGTGGGGTGATCCTAATGATCTGGCCGGAACTGCTATTTTTCTCGCCTCCAAAGCCTCTGATTTTGTGAATGGGGTGGTGGTCTATGTGGATGGTGGTATCCTGGCCACCATTGGCAAACCCGCCAATGAGGAGTAATGTGTTTAAACAGCTGAACTTAACCTATTTACTATATACCATGAAAAGATTAACTGGTCTTATCGTATTGACTTCCGTTCTGGCTGTTTCATGCAGCTACAGTCCTGAGGTCACCTTTGAAGTATCCAATCCCCTGGATAACCAACGCAATGATGCCACCCTTCTTCTGACCCGAACTCAAATTGAAGAAGAGGTGAATGTACCGGCAGGCAAGGTTCCCCTTCTCTCCGATGAAACAGGAAATCCCCTCCCCTGCCAGTGGGATGACGTAGATGGGGACGGGAAATGGGATGAGCTTTTTACTCTTTTGGATATGGGGCCATCCAGTCAGTCCACCCTTATCTTATCCTTTATCATCCCCGAGGATTATCCCGCTTTTGACGTACGCACAAACCTGAGACTGGGTGGCTCTGAACCGGGATATCCAGAACTTTCGGAGGCAGCCAGACTGGAAGGGGTATCCTATCACAATTTTAGCGGTCGAACGGGAGCCGCTTTCCAAATGGAAGGGCCGGCCTGGGAGAGCGACCGGGTGGGTTTCCGTAACTATATGGATCAGAGAAATGGTATGGATATTTTTGGGAAGACCACAACAGCCATGGTGCTGGACAGCGTGGGAATGGAAGGCAGGCCCAGCTATCACGAACCAGCGGATTGGGGAATGGATGTGTTAAAGGTAGGAAGCAGTCTGGGTGCAGGTGCTATTGCTTATTGGTATAAGGACTCCCTGTACAGGGTGGGTGACAACGGATCGGGTACATACAAGGCCGTTGCAGAAGGCAGCCAGCGCAGTATATTCGATCTCTCGTACCAGGGATGGGAAGTGGACGGGATTCCTGTGAATGTGAATCATCAGATCCTAATTACAGGAGGCTGCAGGTATTACCAGAGTTCAGTCACCCATTCGGGTGCTGACCTCCCATTGAGCCTGGTACCGGGGATTGTGAACATGAAAAGCGATACACTTCATGTATTTGAGCTTAATGAGTCTTATACCTGCCTGATGACCCATGATCATCAGTCTGAAGATGCTACCATGCTGACCATGGCATTAATGGTGCAGACCAACCGGCTGAAATCGTATGGTGAAGCCAAAGAACAGGGTGAAGGTGTCACTCAAACCTATTATGCCGTACTTGATACTAAGTCAGGGATCGCGGTACCATACAGGTTCTATGCTCTCTGGGAGAAGGAAGATCCCAGTTGGGCCAATCTGGAAGAGGTTAAGGCATTTCTGAAGAGCGAAGCCGACAGCTGGACTCAAGCGCTTCAAATCAGTTTTCAACCTTAACCCTGCACAGACATAAAAAACCAACCCGGTATGTACAAATCCGTTGAGTGTACAGTACCGGGTTGGATATGAAAACAGACTATTGGTTAGAAGCCCCCGTAGCGTTGCCAGTGAAAGTGTTGTCAGTCAATTGAGGATTGGCATTATTACCGAGGTAAATGCCCCAGGCTGATGAGTATTTGATCTGGCAATTGGAGATGACCGGGATACCAGCAGTTTCATTCCTGATATTCAGATTCCCCGAATTTGCGCTGTATCCACCCCCGTAGGAGATGATGCATCGGTCCAGTTTTGTCCCACTTCCTGTACCATCATAGAACCAAAGTCCATCCCAGTCCCCCGGAGCTTCAAAACCCGAAGCTGCTCCCGAGGTGAATAAAATCTCATTACCGGCTTCCCCTATGGCAATCAGGTTGCCAAATGTGCCGGTATGATACCCCACATACATAGCTGCCGATTCGGTGAATTTCACCGTGGTCCCTGATTCGATGGTAAGATTGGCACCGGCAGAGCTTTCGATATAATGATTACCATCCAGGATATAAGGCACATTATGCTTTAACCAGGTAACATCTGATTGTTCCATATCATCACCTTTCACAAAGATACCAGGGCCTGTGGAAAAGGTGTTTCCGGTACCGATAGTGTGCACCCAATTGCTGTAAATCTCAATGGGATATTTTGCGTTACTTTCCAGGGTGTTGTCTGTAAAAGCAGTGAAAGATCCGTCATCCCTGAGCGTTATCCCTTTATGTAAAGAGTTCTTAATGGTGGAATTGGAAATGGAAACACCGGACTCTTCCACAAAGATCATCCCGTAATGCTCCGAATAGCCTCCTCCATATTCGATATCGCAATAGGCCATTGATGAACTGGTCCCGGCACCTCCGTAAAAGGCCAGCATATCCCAATCACCAGGCGATTTGGACATAGCTGGCGCAGATGAGGTAAATAGAATACGTTCATCGGCCGTTCCGTCAGCAATGAGTGTTCCGAACGTCCCGCTATGATACCCCATATATATGGCAGCTCCATTTCCCATCTGCACCTCCACTCCAGGCATTATAGTTAATTTGGCTGCAGTAGTCGATTCCACATAGATGTTTCCGCTTAGGATATAGGGACAGGTTTGTTTGAGCCATATGGCATTTTCCTGTTCAATATCATCGTTCTTGACCAGTATTCCCTTATCTGTGGTGATTGTATTTCCTGTTCCGATGGTATGGGCATGGTTGGCGTAAATGCTTATGGGATGGGAACCATTATCATTCAGCGTATTCATAGTAAAAGACTGAAAGAATCCGTCATCCCCTAAAGAAAAGCCAAATGATTCGGAATATCTGAAAATGGAGTTCTCAATAGATACAGAACTACCTGTGATATGGATCATTCCATAATTCTCACTGTATCCTCCTCCATATTCCACCAAGCAATGTTGCATGCTGGAAACTGTAGATGCTCCATCGTAGAAGCCAAAATAATCCCAATCTCCCGCTGATTTCGTTGTTCCTGCGGAGGTGAATGTGATCGGTTTATCGACTGTTCCGTTGGCCAGTAGTGTCGCACCAGAAAAACCGGAGTGATATCCTAGGTAGATACCTGCACCCGCGGCAAACATCACCACCGCACCCGGTTCTATGGTAAGGATGGCGCCATCCACATAGAGATTCGAGCTGATCAGATGCACATCTCCAATCCAGGTCTCGTCAGATTCTATGGTGCCTGAATGTTCAATGTACGGAGGGGCAGACACGGTGATGGATTGGCTTGCCTCATTGGAAGCCCCCAGATTGTTGCCCACCATCAAAGAAACTGTATAGATCCCTTCTTCAGCATAGGTATGTTCAGGATTGGCTTCAGCTGATGTTTCTCCGTCACCAAAGCTCCATAAAAATGTGACTGCATTTTCTGAACAGGATGAATTGAAAGCAATGGTAACACCTGCTTCCATTTCAGCGGGTACAGAAAAACATGCCTTGGGTGCGTTGGGATTTAGCTTGTTGCAGGAGGTGATCCCTACAGCCGCAATCAGCGTCAGACACAAAACAATTGTATTCCTTTTCATTCTTTTTTTTATTTGGATTAAATAAGTTATATACCATAAAATTAAGAAAATCATCGAATTATAAAAATCCACTTCGCTCAGAATTCCTTTTATCTTTATCAAATTATCCATACATTTGATTGCGCAATCGATTGTATTAGCCATGAAAAGAATTGATGTCATTAACCGTATGAGGGAGATAGGAGCAATCCCCCTCTATTATCATCCGGACATTAAAGTATGTAAAGAGGTGATATCAGCCTGCTACAGAGGAGGCATGAAGATATTTGAATTCACCAACCGGGGTGATTTCGCCCATGAGATCTTCGGGGAACTGGTAAAATGGGGAAAGGAGAGATATCCGGACCTGGTGTTGGGAGTGGGGACCGTAGTGGATCCCGGGACATGCTCTCTCTATATACAGCTGGGAGCAAATTTCATTGTCTCACCCCTTCTGAACGAAGAGATGGCGAAGGTGTGTAACCGAAGAAAGGTGCTCTGGCTTCCCGGGTGTGCTACCGCTTCGGAGATAAACAAAGCAGAGGAACTGGGAGCCGAGGTGGTAAAACTCTTCCCTGGACCCACCGTGGGTGGAGCCACTTTTCTTAAAGCATACCTTGGTCCATGTCCGTGGTCCCACATCATGCCCTCAGGTGGTGTCGCCCCCACTGAAGAAAATCTTAGAGAATGGTTCAGTGCAGGAGCCTTTTGTGTGGGTATGGGGTCTCAGCTTATTACCAAAGAGATCATCAATAATAAGGATTATCAGAAACTCGAACAGGTGTCCCGCGAATCATTAGAAATCATACAACGGATCCGCAAATAACCAGGATAATATCCATGAGAATCACATCTTACTTATTCATTGCTGCTGCATTTCTGATTCTGGCCAGTTGCAGTCAGCAACAACAGGGTAAAGTACTCAAGCTGGCCCATGGCCTGGATCCCTCTCACCCTGTTCACAGCGCCATGGTCTTTATGGCCGATCGTTGCAAAGAGATCTCTGAAGGAGAACTGACCATTGAGATCTACCCCAGTGGCCAGCTGGGTTCCGAGCAACAATGCGTAGAGCTCCTGCAGATCGGAAGTCTGTCCATTACTAAGGTTTCTGCAGCAGTCATGGAGAGTTTTACTGAAGATTTCAAGGTGCTGGGATTACCCTATGTCTTCAGGTCAAAAGAACATGCATTCAAGGTGCTGGATGGGGAGATCGGGGATGAATTACTGCTCAGTACGGAACCTTTTTGGATCAGAGGACTCTGCTTTTACGATGCCGGAAGCCGGAGTTTTTATACCATCGACCGGCCCATCGAACATCCTGATGACTTAAAAGGCTTGAAAATAAGGGTGATGAAAAGCATTACAGCCATGGAAATGGTCAAAGCACAAGGAGGATCTCCCACTCCCATATCTTGGGGAGAGCTCTATACGGCCCTTCAAAGTGGAGTGGTGGATGGAGCCGAAAATAATCCTCCCAGTTTCTATACCAGTCACCACTACGAAGTGTGTAAATACTACAGCCTTAACGAGCATACCATGGTGCCCGACGTACTGATCATCAGTCACCGTGTGTGGCAAAAGATGACAGACCAGGAAAAGAGGTGGCTTCAGCAGGCAGCCGATGAATCGGTCTTGGTTCAACGCAAGTTGTGGGCTGAATCGGAAAAGGAGTCATTAGAGATCGTCCAGCGCGAAGGAGTTTCCATCAACTACCCCGATAAGGAGCCTTTTGCAGAGAAGGTAACCTCTCTGTTGGAGTCGTACAGGGATAATGAAAAATTGTATGATCTGATCAGCCGGATCCGGAGTGTTGAGTGATTGGTGATCAGTAATCAGCAATGGAAAATCGGTCGGTTGAAAGTGAAAATGGTAATAGTGGAGAGTATGATAAAGTTTCAACGAAAATTAAATAGCGTGCTGGAGGTATTTCTGGTTATCCTGATGTCTGTTCTGGTCATTGATGTATTGTGGCAGGTATTCAGCCGTTACCTCCTGGCCTCCCCCAGTTCATTCACCGATGAACTGGCAGGATTCCTGCTGATTTGGGTAGGTGTGCTGGGTGCCGCTTATGTGGCAGGAAGGAGAGAGCATCTGGCCATTGATATATTGATCCAGCGATCACCCCCTGCACGCCAGCGAAAGTTGCTTTATGTCATCCGTTCACTCATCTTTTTGTTTGCACTTTTTGTCATGGTCATCGGCGGAATCATTCTGATGTATACCCGGTTTGTACTGGAAGTTAAATCAGCTGCTCTCCAGCTACCCCTGGGATATGTATATATCGTTATGCCAATCAGCGGTTTGATCATTATGTTTTACGAAGTGCTTCATATTATCGAATTAAACAAGACCAAATAGAATGGAAGTTCTTGTCCTTGTCCTTAGTTTTGTCATCCTTCTGGTAATAGGTGTTCCCATAGCTTTCAGCATCGGTATTGCCGGTATATTGACCATGCTCATGTCCATAGATGCACTGCCTGCCTTCACCACCTATGCACATCGTATGGCTACCGGACTGGACAGTTTTGCTCTGCTTGCCATTCCTTTCTTTGTGCTGGCGGGTGGAATCATGAACAGCGGAGGAATTGCTATGAGATTGATCAATTTTGCCAGAGTACTTGTAGGAAAGCTGCCTGCAGGACTGGCATTTGTCAATGTGATCGCCAACATGCTTTTCGGGGCCATTTCCGGATCCGCTGCTGCGGCTACCTCAGCCATTGGCAGCATCATGGGGCCCGAGATGAAAAAGGAGGGATATGATGAAAACTATAGTGCTGCAGTCAACATTACTTCCGCCACCACCGGATTGACCATTCCTCCCAGCAATATCCTGATTATCTATTCACTTGCCAGTGGAGGAGCCTCCATCACCGCTCTGTTCCTTGCTGGTTATGTGCCGGGAATCCTGACCGGTTTGGGTATAATGCTGGTGGCCATGTCGATCATGGTATTAAAGAATAAAGGAATCTCCGGTCTGATGAAAACCCTTGCCAAAGTCCTGATGATATCGGTGCTTTTAGTGGGTGCTGGTATAGGTCTCAAAACTTTACATGATCAAGCCTCCGGCACACTCTTTAAAACGGCCATATATGGTCTGCTGGGGCTATTCCTGGCGTACTCCGTTTACAAATCAGCTACTAACTGGGACTTTTTCAAGTTTGCATTCCGAAAGTTCCTCGATGCATTTCCTTCCCTCCTCATGCTCGTCATTGTTATCGGAGGAATCGTAGCCGGATTTTTTACCGCCACGGAAGCATCAGCAGTAGCTGTTCTCTATGCATTGATACTTGCCTTAATATATAGAGAGATCACCCTCAAAGACCTGCCAGATATTATACTACGGTCCATACGAACTACCTGCATTGTATTGCTTCTGGTAGCGACCAGCATCGGAATGTCATGGATCATGTCCTTTGAGAACATTCCGCAAAATGTGAGTGCCGGATTACTGAGCCTGAGCGACAATCCCATTGTCATTCTGCTGATGATAAACTTCATTCTGCTCTTCGTGGGAATATTCATGGATATGACCCCGGCAGTACTCATATTTACCCCGATCTTTCTTCCCATCGTTACCACACAACTGGGAATGGATCCCATCCATTTCGGAATTATCATTGTACTGAACCTGTGCGTGGGATTGTGCACCCCACCGGTAGGATCTGTATTGTTTATCGGATGTAGTGTGGCCAATCTGAAGATAGAGCAGGTGGTAAAGCCTCTGCTTCCTATGTTCCTCATTATGATTGTGGTATTGATGCTTGTCACCTACATTCCATCGCTGAGTCTCTGGTTTCCAGACCTGCTGATGAAGTAGTATTTTCAAGTTCAGCTTTGAGAAATAGATTGTATAGCAAAGAATAGTTAGCGTATTTTTTACGTTAACTTTGTTTTTCATGACACTGTTTTCTACCTTAGCAGCATGTACGAAACGGTCAGAACCATAAATCCTCATTTATCGGTGGATTGTGTGATTTTCGGTTTCAGTAAGAGTCAACTGAAGATATTAATCATAGAAAGGGAATATAAAAACGAATACGGGGAATACGAAACTGATTACAAACTGCCAGGTGATTTAATTCATATCAATGAAGATCTCGACAAAGCTGCATCACGAACACTGAAGGAGCTGACCGGCTTAAGCAACATCTTTCTCAAACCATTTGCTCTTTTTGGTCAACCAGACCGTATTTCCAGGAAAATTGACGTAGATTGGCTTCATACAACTACAGGTATGAAGATAATGCGGGTGGTCACGGCAGCATATTATGCATTGATCAACATTTCGGAAAGCAAGAGCGAGTTCGCTGTTAAAAATAATGCTCACTGGATAGATATGAATAAGGTACCACCACTTGCTTTTGATCATGAGGAGATTTTCAGACAAGGATTGAATCATCTCCGGCAGATCCTCAGAATTGAGCCCATTGGCATTGAATTGTTACCGGAAAAATTCACCATCAGGGAGCTGCAATCCCTGTACGAAGCCATTCTGGGAATTGAACTTGACAACAGGAACTTCAGAAAAAAGGTACTGAAATCCAGTTACCTGATTCAATTGAATGAAAAACAGACCGGGGTAGCGCACAAACCTGCGTATTATTACCGGTTTGACAGGAATATATATGAAGCCCTTAAGAAAGAGAATTTGGGTTTCAGCTTCTAACTTGTATTTTATGACCTTCAACAATCAACTTAAAACTTACAACTAAGATGTACTTATTAGGTTACGATGTGGGGAGCTCCTCAGTAAAAGCGAGTCTGATCGATGCAGAGACAGGAAAGAAAGTGGCTTCAGCTTTCCATCCTAAAAAGGAGATGAAGATAGTTGCCCAAAAGGCAGATTGGGCGGAGCAAGACCCGGAACAATGGTGGGCCAATCTGATTCTTTCCACCAATGATGTACTTCAATCGGCCGAGGTTGATTCTTCATCCATCCAGGCTATTGGTATTTCCTATCAAATGCACGGTCTTGTACTGGTAGATAAGAATCATGAACTGCTACGGTCATCGATCATCTGGTGCGATTCCAGGGCTGTGCCCTATGGGGAACACGCCATGCAAAGCCTTGGAGAGGAACAGTGTCTCTCTCACCTGCTCAATTCCCCGGGAAATTTCACAGCTTCCAAGCTAAGCTGGGTAATCATGAACGAGCCTGAGATCTACGAAAAGGCTTATAAATTCATGTTGCCGGGCGACTATATAGCCATGAAGCTTTCCGGTGAGATCAACACCACCATCTCCGGCCTTTCTGAAGGAATCATGTGGGATTTCAAAGAGAACTCTCTGGCAGACTTCCTGCTGGAGTACTACGGGATCCATAAGCACCTGATTCCGGATATTGTCCCCACCTTCTCTGAGCAAGGAAGATTGTCAGCTGAAGCTGCAGAAGAACTCGGACTTGTACCGGGAATTCAGATCGCTTACCGGGCAGGTGACCAACCCAATAATGCCTTCTCACTCAATGTGCTCAATCCTGGTGAAATAGCAGCTACTGCAGGCACTTCCGGGGTGGTCTACGGTGTAAGTGATGAGATCAAATATGATCCGGAAAACCGGGTGAATACCTTTGCCCATGTGAATCACAGTCCTGAACTGAACCGGTTGGGGGTATTGCTCTGCATCAATGGTACCGGAATTCAGTACTCCTGGCTAAGACAGCATTTTGCCCAGCGGGAGATGAATTATCCTGCTCTTAATGACCTGGCCATGGAGGCTCCTATCGGATCAGCAGGTTTGCTCATGTTACCCTTTGGGAATGGAGCAGAGCGAATGCTGGGCAACCGCAATGTGGGTGCCACAGTGAAAAATATTAATTTCAACATTCACACCGATGCCCACCTGGCACGGGCAGCTCAGGAAGGGGTGGTTTTTTCCCTCCAGTATGGAATGGAGGTCATGAAAAAAATTGGGATCCATCCCACAGTGATCAGAGCAGGTTTGGCCAATATGTTCCTCAGCCCCGTATTCCGTGATACACTTGCTGAGATCTCAGGTGCCACCATCGAGCTCTATGATACCGATGGATCCATAGGGGCTGCCAACGGTGCCGGAATCGGATCGGGTACTTTCGGCTCCTTTGAAGAAGCCTTTGAAAACCTCAATAAGATGATGGTGGTGGAACCCACCGGAAAGAACAGCGACCAGTACAGCGAGGCCTTTGAGGCATGGAAAAAGGTGCTGAAACTGTGTATTGAAAATAGTTAGCATGTACGAAATCATAACCGACAAAAAATGAGTTGAGATGGATTACCTATTAGGAAACAAAGAGTACTTCCCGGGGATTGGCAAGATCAAGTATGAAGGCAGAGCCTCCGATAATCCCCTGGCTTTTAAATTCTATGATGAGAATAAAGTGATAGCCGGAAAGAGCATGAAGGAGCATTTACGCTTCGCCATCGCCTACTGGCATACCTTCTGCGGAACCGGTGAAGATCCTTTCGGTCCCGGTACACAGATATTCCCCTGGGCTACCGGGGAAAATGCCATTGAAAGGGCAAAGAACAAGATGGATGCAGCCTTCGAGATTTTCACCAAAATAGGGGCGCCCTACTATTGTTTCCACGACATTGATGTGGTCTCAGAGGGAAATTCCGTGGCAGAATATGAATCCAACCTGCAGAATATGGTAGAATACGCCGGGCAAAAACAAGCCGATTCGGGGATGAAATTGCTATGGGGAACTGCCAATGTATTTTCCCATCCCAGATACATGAACGGAGCCACTACCAATCCCGATTTCAATGTGCTCCCCTGGGTAGCCACCCAGGTGAAGAATGCCCTGGATGCCACCATTGCCCTGGGCGGAGAAAACTATGTGTTCTGGGGGGGACGCGAAGGCTATATGTCTTTGCTCAACACCGATATGAAACGCGAACAGGAGCACCTGGCCCAGTTCCTGCATATGGCTAAAGATTATGCCCGAAGTCAAGGATTTACGGGACCATTCCTCATCGAACCCAAACCCATGGAACCCACCAAGCATCAATACGATTTCGATACAGCGACGGTGATCGGATTTCTGAATAAATACGGGTTAGCCGGAGACTTCAAAATGAATATCGAAGTGAATCATGCCACTCTTGCCGGTCACACCTTCCAGCACGAGCTTCAGGTTGCCATAGATAATGACCTCTTCTGCTCCATTGATGCCAACCGGGGGGATTATCAAAATGGCTGGGACACGGATCAATTCCCTATCAATCTCTATGAGTTGATCGAATCGATGCTGGTGATCGTGGAAGGGGGTGGATTTACATCAGGCGGAATCAACTTCGATGCAAAGACACGGCGCAACAGCACCGACATGGAAGATATTTTCATTGCTCATATCGCTGGTATGGACGCGTTTGCCAGGGCATTCGAGATTACCCTGGATCTATTAGATAACTCTCCTTACAAAAAGATGAAGGCTGAACGTTATGCTTCTTTCGACACGGGTAATGGTGCCAGGTTTGAGAATGGAGAACTCTCCCTGGAACAGCTGAGTGAACTTGCGATAGCCAATGGGGAACCCAGGCAGATTTCCGGAAAGCAGGAGCTGTACGAGGCAATGATTAATCAGTATATCAAATAAGGGCATACTCCACATGTCAAAATCCAACTCCATTCCTCCGGTCATCTTTGCCCTTACACTTGTGGCTACCCTGGGAGGATTGTTGTTTGGATACGATACCGCAGTGATCAATGGTGCCACTAATGCTCTCAGGCAATTCTTCATTACACCTCTTGAAAGTGACGTCTCACTGGCTGCATCGACAATTGTTCAATTCAAAGGGCTGGTAACTATCTGCCTGCTCATGATATTAACGCTGGTCTCCAGCTTCCTGATCAAGTTGTTTGGTAAGAAAAAAGGACTCCTGTGGAGTGCAATTCTGCTGGTGGCCGGGATCATTGTCCTCTATTCTTTCTTTTTGAAGGGTGAAAATATACTTACTGAATCGCTGGGTAATTCCATCAAAGGATTTACCATTTCAAGCGCACTTGTGGGATGTATTGTCGGTGCATCCCTGGGAGGCTATATCAGTCAGAATGTTGGCAGGAAACGGGGATTGATCCTTGCGGCTATCCTGTTCCTGATCTCTGCACTGGGATCCGCAATGCCTGAGAAGCTCAACTTCATGGATCTGGCCACCATCAGCTCTTTTATTTTTTACAGGGTACTTGGTGGAGTTGGAGTGGGGCTGGCCTCTATGCTATCTCCCATGTATATTGCTGAGATAGCCCCTGCTAACATACGGGGCAAACTGGTATCCTGGAACCAGTTCGCCATCATTTTCGGTATGGTGGTGGTCTTCTTTGTAAACTACTTCATTTTCCGGGGAAGGACAGCTGAATGGATCAACTCCACAGGTTGGAGGTGGATGTTCGGATCTGAAACGATTCCGGCTTCTCTCTTCCTGATCCTGCTCTTTTTTGTTCCGGAATCGCCTCGATACATGGTGCTGAAGCATCAGGAGGAAAAAGCATTAAAATTGCTACAGCGGATCAATCCCGCACGTGCAGATCATGTGCTAGCCGAAGTCAAGGATTCACTCAAAGAAGACAGGGTTCCATGGCTCTCCTTTGGAGGTTTAGTCATTATGCTGGGGATACTTCTCGCCATGTTTCAACAATTTGTGGGGATCAATGTGGTGTTTTATTATGCTGGAGATATTTTCAGGAGCATGGGAGCAGGCAACGATACCTCTCTGCTTCAAACCATACTGGTGGGAGTAGTAAATATGCTTTTTACCATCCTGGCCATATTCACCGTGGACCGGTATGGGCGCAAGCCTCTTATGGTCATAGGCGCTATCATAATGGGGGTTAGTATGTTAGCTCTGGGGTTTTCCTTTTTCCTGGAAAAAAGGGGGCTACTATCCCTGATCATCATGTTGCTCTATACTGCAGCTTTTGCCATGAGTTGGGGACCTGTGGTGTGGGTGTTGCTGGCAGAAATCTTCCCCAACAGCATAAAAGGATCCATGTCCATCGCTGTCACCACCATGTGGATCTCCAACCTGATCATTTCCTGGACCTTCCCCATGATGAATGAAAGTTCCACACTTACCCGGCTCTTCAACCATGGATTCTCCTACTGGATCTACGGATTGATGGGGTTTGCAGCAGCATGGTTTGTACTTAGACTGGTGCCGGAAACCAAGGGGAAAACGTTGGAACAAATAGAGTCTATCTGGAAAACTAAGTAGAAAATAGGTAAAAGATAAAAAGTATGAAAGCAAAACGAATTGTCAAAAACTTGTGTATCGCTTCGCTGGTGGGGCTAACGACTTTTAATTGCGAAGGATCGGGTGAACCGGAGGGCTCAAGTGAGCCAGAGACGCTCAGGTTTTATGTGGGTTCATCGGATGGAAAGCTGGAGTACTCCATCTTTCTCTGTGAACTGGACCTGAAATCCAGTCAATTTGAGGTGGTGGACTCATTTGCCGGGGCAAAGGGTCCCTCCTACCTGGCATTCTCCCCTGACCGGAAGTTTCTTTATGCCATTGATAATACCGTTTCTGATCCGGAAACCGGTCATATGACCGTTACCTCTTTCGGGATAAACAAAGAGAACAGCCATCTGGAGTACCTGAATAGCCAATCCAGCCAGGGAGCTGGTCCGTGTCATATACATTGTAATAAGAAGGGAACCTACCTCTTCACAGCCAATTACAGCACCGGGAACGTAGCTGCCTTTCCCCTGTCGAAAAGTGGAGAGATTCTCCCTGCAAGCAGTGTACAACAGAGCAGCGGGACAGGGCCGGTGACCAGACGTCAGGGGGGACCGCATACACACTATGTCTCACTGGATCCTAAAGAAAATTACCTGTTGTCTCCCGATTTGGGCAGTGACAAAGTATTAGTATATGCCTTTGACCGCAAGACGGGGATCCTGACCCCCAATCCGGTCCAGCCTTTTTTCGAAATGGCACCGGGAGCAGGACCCCGGCACCTGGTTTTTCATCCCTCCGGTGATTTTGTGTACGTGGTTAATGAATTGAATTCTACAGTGACGGCCTGTCGCTATGAAAAGGAGAATGGGACACTCACCAGGCTGAATGCAGTGAGTACTGTGGAGGAAAACTATGAAGGCACCAAATATCCTGCTGCTGTGCGTATGCACCCCAATGGCAATTATGTCTATGCATCCACCCGGGGGGATATGAACAGCATCGCTGTATACAAAGTGGATGAAGAGGGAGATTTTTTCAGGATCCAGGTAATGGAGGATGTTCCGGTCTGGCCCCGTGATTTCAATATTGATCCTTCAGGACATTACCTGCTGGCTGCAGGTGAACGTTCCCATGAGATCGAGCTGTTCAACATCGACGGTGAAAGCGGTAAACTTTCCCGCGCCCAGATCAAGACTCAGCTTCCGGCTCCGGGCTGTATCCTGTTTATCGACTGAAAAAGTAATCCTCTATGAAAAAGCACAAAGTAGGTATTGTTGGATTGGGCAAAGTGGCACATCTTCATGCCCAGGCCCTCATGGAAATAGAAAACGCAGAGTTCACTGCGGGATGCTCACGCACCATGGCGAAGGCCCTGGAATTCTGCAGGGGGTATGAAGCTGATCCCTATGATAACATTACGGAGATGGTGAGGGAAGCGGATCTAAACCTGGTGATCATCTGCACACCTCACCCCAATCACCTGGAACCTACCCTGGAAGTCCTGGAGGCCGGTGCACATGTATTGGTGGAAAAACCCCTGGCCTCGACCCTTCAGGATTGTGACACCATGATCGAAGCAGCGAAAAAAGCTGACCGGAAACTGGGAGTGGTCAGTCAACGCAGATGGTTTCCTCCTGTCCTGCGCATTAAGAAATCCATTGACGAAGGGAAGATCGGGAAACCGGTACTGGGTACAGTCAACATGCTGGGATGGAGGGACGAAGCCTACTACAACTCGGATGCATGGAGAGGAAGGTGGGAACTTGAAGGAGGAGGTGTGATGGTGAACCAGGCACCACATCAGTTGGACCTCTTTTGCTGGCTTATGGGACCCATCGATGAAATATACGGCCACTGGGCCAATTTGAACCACCCTTATATTGAAGTGGAGGATACGGCCCTTGCTATTGTGAAATTCAAAAGCGGCGCTCTGGGGAGCCTCATTGTTTCCAACTCCCAGAAACCCGGCATCTATGGTAAAGTACATATTCATGGAGATAACGGGGCCTCTGTGGGTGCACAGACCGAAGGAGGAGCCATGTTCATTGCCGGAATGGCACCCATTACCGAACCACCCCTGAACGACCTGTGGACCATTCCGGGCGAAGAGATCCTATTGAAGAAATTCACCCTGGAGGATGAAGAATTGTTCAACAAGGTGGATCCCATGGTCCACTTCATACGCCTCCAGATCGAAGAGTACCTGGATGCATTGGAAAACGACAGGGAGCCCCTGGTAAATGGCGAAGAGGGAAGAAAAACAGTGGAGCTTTTTACAGCCATATACCGTTCCACCAGGGATAACAAACCGGTGAAATTCCCGCTCTCCCCGGAAACAGACAGGGATGATTTTGACGGACGTCGTTAAAACAACATTACCACCCCGTACACACCCACCAGGAGAATAGCCACACAGCTGATTACCAATGTGATTTTATAGAACTTACCAGGGGAAAGCACTTTTTCTCCGGGTCCAAACCTGAAATAGAAACCGGCGACCACCACTATGATCAGCATAATAAATGTGGCGATCCCTCCGATGGTGACCATCAGGACAGGCATCTTAATCAGTAGGAAAGCGATGGTCCATAACACCGGAAAAACCACGGCCAGTATCCGGATGGTCCTCATGCGGATTTTCACATTGCTGAAGTCGATCCACTTCAACACCCCGAAGAGGTCGGAGAAAACCCTGGTCCGTATGGCCAGGGCCGCAAACAGTGTGGAAAACAGCACCACAAAGGAGCCGATCAGGAAAATATTTTTCGCTGCCGGACCCACCGATTCGGTATAGATCCTGGAAATCGTCTCGATCATCTGGTATCCTTCGGGCACCTCACCATGCTGGTAGAGAATAGATGCCCCCAACAAGAAAAAGGCTGCGGTAACTATGGTATAGACGATCATGGAGAGAAATGCATCCATGTACATGACCCTGATCCATCCCTTCGCCCGGCTTTTCCACTCCCGGTTGTTCTCCATGGGTCCGCAAAACCGGGCATAGCCCTTCTCAATGCACCAGTAATTGTATGAAAGTATCTCATCCCCTCCCACTCAGGTAAGACCAAAAGCAGCCAGTGCAAATCCCACAGTACCCCTTGGCAGATGAAAAGACAACCCTTCTGCAATATCCGGCCACGATACCGCAAAATCTGTTTTCTGCACCAGGATCAGTGCGACCAAGGTAAAAAGGGTGAACAATCCCATAAATACCAGAGAGATCTTTTCCACCACATTGTAAAATCCGAACAGCATCACCGTTATGACCACCAAGGCAGTCAGGATGGTCCAGGTGGCAATGGAAAACACCGGAAGCGCCATATTCAGAATGATGGCCACTCCTCCGATAATCCCCCCCAGCTGAAGAGGCTTAAAGATCCATAGCACCAGCCAGGACCAGGCCCCCCAGCTCACCCTTCTCCTTCCAAACCTGGGTCCGGGAAGTTCATTCATCAGGTTCATAGCCGATACACCTCTAACGATCGATTGCCGGCCAAATTCCAACTGGAGCACGATCTTCACCAGGCAACTCACCAGGATTACCCACAGGGTGACAAACCCTGCCTTTGCTCCCAGGGAAGTGGTAGCGATCAACTCACCAGATCCCACCACAGAAGCGGAGAGGATAAATCCGGGACCGAGAAACCTGAGCTTCTGACTGAAACGATGAGGAGGGGGAAGAATGGAGGATGAGTCCACCAGGTAGGGATCAGATGGCTTACTGTTATTCATGCATCTAAAAATATCAATTTAAGTCAGATACCGTACGCACTTGGTAAGATATCTATCATATTAAGTACAACATCTACTACAGAACTACTATTTTTTTAGTGTAATTTTAGGTATTCGTCATCAACAGCTAAGACTATGAAAACTTCCATTGGATTCTTAATTCTCTTCCTGTTTTCCTTTCTATCCTGTAACAGGGAGCCCGGCAACACCCGGGCTGAAGAGAAAGAAGCATCCTATTATGAAAGCTCCTGGGAATCCCTGAAACAACACGAAACCCCTGAATGGTTGCTGGATGCCAAATTCGGGATCTATGCGCACTGGGGGCTCTATTCGGTACCCGCATATGGCAATGAATGGTATGGGAGGAGGATGTATGAAAAGGAATCTGATATCCACAGACATCACGTCGAAACCTACGGGGATCCCTCCGAATTTGGTAATAAAGACTTCGTACCTCTTTTTAAGGCAGAGAACTATGATCCGGACCAGTGGGCTGATATCATTGAAGCATCGGGAGCCCGTTACGCGGGATTTGCAGTGGTACACCATGACGGTTACTGCCTGTGGGACAGCGAATATACCCGCTGGAACTCCATGGATACAGGCCCTGAACGCGACCTCTATGGCGAACTGGTTCAATCGCTGCGAAAAAAAGAGGGGATGAAAGTGATTGCCACCTTTCATCACATCCGCACCTTTAACTGGTATCTGCCCTATAAGGTCAAATTCTTTCAACCTATAGATGAGGAGCTGCGCAAGGAGTATTTGTCAAAGGAGTGGGACATTTTCGATCCCGATTATGCGGATCTCTACTGGAACCAGGAGACAGGGAAAGAGGAGGATTTCATTGAAGAGTGGAATAATAAAGTGACAGAGGTGATTGGAAAATACCGGCCCGATGTGATCTGGTTTGACGGGGGTCAATTCCAGGATTCCATTAACGAATTGAGGGTATTGAAACTTTTATCCCATTACTACAACAAAGAAGCCGAATGGGACAAGCAAATTGAAATTCTGAATAAGCTTCCCGTCAGTATGAGATTCAATTTTCCTGAAACCGTGGGAATGAAAACCTTCGAGGAAGGTCGTGACAGGAAGGCTGTGGTAGAAGGTCCCTGGGTAGATGACATGAAGATAAGCCACTTCTCCTGGGGATATGTGAAGGGACAGACTTACAAAGATCCGGATGTCATCATCGATGGCCTGGTGGACCGGGTGAGCCGGGGAGGCGGTCTGGTACTCTCCCTTTGTCCCAAAGCCGATGGGACCATTAGCCAGGGACAAAAGGATGTGTTGATGGAGATCGGAGGTTGGTTGAAGATCAATGGAGAAGCCATTTATGGTACACGCAAGTGGAAGATCCAGGCCGAGGGGGACGAAGACAAACTGATTACCAAAGGCACTCACCCCAAATGGATATTTGACCATTGTGATGCACATGACATACGTTTCACCAAAAAGAATAATGTGCTGTATGCCATCGTCCTGGGTGTACCCGATGAGGATGAAATTGTGATCAGTTCTCTGGGTTCAGCCACAACCATCTCCACAAAAGGGATTAAACGTATCTCACTGCTCGGATCCGACGAGAAGATCCGGTGGGATCAAAACGAGGAGGGTCTCACCCTGGAAAAGCCGGTCCAAATCCCTTCCCCGTATGCACTGGCCTTTAAAATAGAACTGAAAGGGGACTGGATCGAATAATCGATTACCCCTATTGCAATTTTAATATTACATAATATTGAGTTCAGCAGCCAGAACAAGATCCCGCTTTGGCTCTTAGGCTTTTTATACCAGACACTTAATTTACCTTCTTACCCTGGCATTTCCCTGCCAGATGCTCCAGATCTGTTCCTCATCGGCCGGCTGGGCGTAATCGGTTTCCAGGGTGGTTACCAGCGCTCCTGCGGCCCAACCGAACTGGATCCATTTCTCAGGTTCCCAGCCCCTCAGGATGGCATAAAGCATACCACTCACAAAGCCATCTCCCCCGCCGATCCGGTCATACACATAGATCTCTCTGGGTTCCACCACATGCCAATTCCCGTTTTCGGAAATAATACCTCCCCACATGTGCAGGTTGGTGCTGACCACCTGGCGAAGGGTGGTGGCAAACACCTGGGTGCCGGGGAAGGTCTCTTTGGCCTTGTTGATCATTCCTTTAAATCCTTCAATCTTTGTTGCCAGCTCCATTCCTCCTGATTCCGGGCCTTCAATACCGAGGCAAAGCTGGAAGTCCTCCTCATTGCCAATCAGGATATCGGATACAGAGGCGATTTCAGTGAAGATCTCATGCAACTCCTTTTCTCTCCCCACCCAGAATGAAGCCCGGTGATTCAGATCAAATGAGATGCGAGTGCCATATTTCCTGGCTGCTCTGGCGATCTCCAGGCAGAATTGGCCTGTTTCGGGGGAGAGCGCTGCAATCAATCCCGAAAGGTGCACGATCTGTGCTCCTTCCTGACCAAAAATACGATCCAGGTCGAAATCCTGAACATTCAGGGTCCGGCCCACTTCACCGGCCCGGTCATTCTGTACCCTGGGTCCGCGCGATCCATATCCGCTATCGGCAATATTGATCTGGTGGCGGTATCCCCAGGGATTACCCTGCTCCACCTCCGGACCCTCATAATCCATGTGCCGGCTGGCCAGATTGTCCTTGATAAACCTGGCCACAGGACTCCCCTTCACAAAGGTGGTGAGTATCTTCACAGGCAATCCCAGGTAAGAAGCAGTGCTTCCCACATTGGATTCGGCACTGGTGGCCTGCATCTTAAACAAGTCACTGCTGTGGACCGGCTGTCCGTTCACAGGGGTAATCCGGATACCCATACTGGTAGGGATCACCATGGCATATTTGGCATCTTTTCTCAATTCCATAACTATCTGTTTACTCACTATAACTTTTTTCTTAGTAACTTTTACCTATCGACCCGGGCAGAACCTCCCCCCTTCACCTTTTCCACCTCGGCCAGTGTGGCCATGGTGGTGTCACCCGGAGTAGTCATGGCCAGGGCGCCGTGGGCAGCTCCGTACTCCACGGCTTCTTTAGCATCTCCTGTGCTAAGAAAGCCGTAAATCAGGCCCGAGGCAAAACTATCTCCCCCTCCTACCCTGTCCAGGATCTCCAGATCGGCCCGATGGGTGGCTTCATGGAATTTTCCCAAATAATAGCATATGCCTCCCCACGAGTTAATGGTTGCTGTTTTCACTGAGCGGAGGGTGGTTGCCACTACTTTGAAATTTGGATATGCTTCTACCGCTTTTAGAATCATGTGTTTAAAACTGTCCGTTTCCAGATTGGACAGGTTATCATCCACGCCTTCCACCTCAAATCCAAGGCTGGCTGTAAAATCCTCTTCGTTCCCGATCATCACATCCACATACTGAGCCAGCTTTCTATTTACCTTCTGTGCCTTTTCGATCCCACCGATGGACTTCCAGAGTGATGGTCTGTAATTCAAATCGTAAGAGATAATGGTGCCATGTTTTTTTGCCGAGATCATGGCTTCCTCTATCACATCCGGAGTGGAATCGGAGAGTGCCGCAAATATACCGCCTGTATGGAACCACTGGGATCTCAATTCACCGAAAATATGGTCCCAGTCGATATCCCCTTTTTTAAGCTGACTGGCTGCTGTTAATCCCCGATCGGAAACTCCCAGCGCTCCACGGATCCCGAATCCCCGTTCGGTAAAGTTCAATCCGTTCCTTACTGTCCTGCCGATCCCGTCGAAAGGCATCCATTTGATGTGATCCACATCCACCCCACCCTGCATGATGAAATCCTCCACCAACCTTCCCACTGCATTATCTGCAAATGCTGTGACCACCGCTGTAGGTAACCTAAAACACTTACGTAATCCACGCGCTACATTGTATTCACCGCCTCCTTCCCAGGCTTTGAATTGCCTCGCAGTACTCACACGGCCTTCTCCCGGATCAAGTCTTAGCATAACTTCCCCCAGTGAAACACTTGCATATTTACACTCCTCAAGTTTCTTAATAGTAAGCTCTTCCATGTTGGATCTGTTTATAAAAGTGTTTTTGCGTAATCGATTGCACACACAAATATAATGCTTTTTCAGATACCGATAACGATGGGGATCACGGGGTAAACAAAAATGTCTCCAATTTTAGTGTATCCCCCATATCTGCCTGCAATTTTACCAGCTTTTCAAACATATCATCCAACCTCTCCTGCTGATCGGGAACAGCGGCCAGATCATTCATCTCGGCTGGATCATCAGCAAGGTTAAACAACCGCCTTACACCAGCATAGGGATATACAATAAGCTTGTAGTCATCTACACGGATCATTCGCTGCCTGTCCGTATATGCTCCGTACACTTCAGGATAACTGGATTGTTCGGATTTGCCCTCAATGAAAGATTTCAGACTGTTGAACTCCACATAATCAGGTACCACACCACCCGCATACTCAATGGCAGTGGGCATGATATCCTGCAGGTAGACGGCCATATCCCTCTTCTCACCCGAAGGAATGTCAGGACCCACTACAATCATGGGAGGGCGCAGGCTGTGATCGTACATGCTCTGTTTGCCAATAAGCCCGTGGTGGCCCACTGAGAGACCATGGTCAGCTGAGAAAAAGATATAGGTATTGTCAGCCTGACCGGTCTCCTCCAGCTTTTCGAGGATCCGGCCGATCTGAGCATCCATATGGGTAATGATGGCATAGTACTCCTGCCGGTTTACCTTAACGGCATACTCAGTTCTCGGAAAGGGAGCCAGTTTTTCATCCCGTAAACTGGCGCTGCATCCGATTTCATCCTTGTAAGGATATTCGGGCAGGAAACTCTCCGGAACAGCAATTTGATCCAGTTCGTACATGTCCACATACTCCTTAGGGGATTGCCTGGGATCGTGAGGTGCGTTGAAGGCGATATACATGTAGAACGGTTTTTCGGACTGTGCAGCTGTATCCAGGAAATCCATGGTCTCATTGGCTACTACCTCGCTCCAGTGGGTTCCTCCTTCCCAGAATCCCCCAAAGGCAGTATCCCATGGGGTCCATTCCCAGTCATTCTCATCCAGGGGCCGGTTATATCCTTCGGGAGTATCTCCCGGCATACCTCCCCGGACAGAACCCACATGGTGGAAAATCTCCGGAGGAGGGATCTTCACATGCCATTTGCCGGTAAAATAGGTATCGTATCCCAGCTTTTCCATCTCTTTGCTCCACAATTCACCGCGATCCGCCAGGCTGTCCAGCTTCCTATCCACCTCAAAAGACCTCCATAGGAACTTTCCCGTATTGAACATGGTACGCGAGGCAATGCATATGGCCCCGTTCCAGCCACCCATGTTATAGGCGGTGGTGAATACGGTTCCCTGACGGGCCAGTTCATCCAGGGTGGGTGTGATCACTTCTTTGTTCCCCAGCTCATGAATAGTCTGGAAGCACTGGTCATCCGCAAAAATGAACAGGATGTTGGGTTTTTCAGGTTCTAGCTCTCCGGCACATGAAACAAGTACCAGTGTAATCATGACTAATAATGGAAATATCTTTTTCATGGTTTTAGAATTTGCACGTGTTAATCATTCCAGTGTTCATTAATCACCTTCCGGATCTCCGGAAATTGGTCGTCAATCTCCCCTAATTCTTCCCTTAGATCGATCAGTTGTGTTTTCAGATCTGCGATCACCTCAACATATGCCGGATCGTGATACCGGTTATCCATCTCAAAAGGATCTTTCTTCAGGTCATAGAGTTCCCATCCTGCAGGAGTCCTGAACGTATAGCGGCTGCCCCAGCCTTCAATATTGGCCGATTCACCGGTATCTTTATAATATACTCCATAGAAGAAGATGAGTTTATATTCCTTGGTGCGGATCCCGAAATGGGCCGGATTGGCATGGCGGTGGGCCATGTGCATCCAGTAGCGGTAATAGGTGGACTGTTTCCAGTCTTCAGGCTCCTCACCGGTTTCAAGTATGGATTTAAAGCTCTCGCCCTGCATATATTCAGGTATGGTCCCTCCCGCCAGTTCGATCATGGTAGGACCATAATCCACATTGTTGATAATGGCATCGGTTCTGGTCCCGGCCCTGATCATCTCCGGGTACCTGACCAGGAAGGGCATGCGCTGTGATTCATCATACATCCACCTCTTATCGATGTAATCGTGTTCGCCCAGCATGAATCCCTGGTCACCTGTATAAATAATGATGGTGTTGTCCATCAGATCGTTCTCCTCCAGGTAGGCAAACAGACGCCCCACATTATCATCCACACCCTTGACGCAACGCAGGTATCGTTTCAGGTACTCCTGGTAAGCCAGGTGGGTATATTCGGGATCTGGGATTTCAGGATCGATCTCCATATGCATACCCATGTTCCGGATGTAGTTCCTGTGCCCGATGGAAGATCCGATATCATGGATCAATGCATCATTCTCACCACGTGTGGCCACCGATCCGTTGTTGGCATTGAAATACATGCTGGCAGGCTCGGGAATCTCCACATCCTCCAGGTAATCTGCATACCGGTGGGCAAATTCAAACATGTCGTGGGGTGCCTTGTAATGGTGCATCAGGAAGAAGGGTTTGTTCTTATCCCTGCCGTTTTCCAGCCACTCCAGCGTGATATCTGTGATTACATCGGAGGAATGACCTTTGAAGCTCACCACATTCCCAGGCCACTTCTTTTCACCCCGTACCCGGAAATCGGGATCATGGTATTTACCCTGACCGGGCAAGACAGAGTAGTAGTCAAAACGGGCAGGCTCCTCCTTCAGGTGCCATTTGCCCACCATGGCGGTCTCATACCCCAGCGCTTTCATCTCTATGGCCAGGTAATGCTCATCGGGGGTAATCCTTCCATCCAGGTCGAGTACACCGTTCACATGGGCATACTGGCCGGTCATGATGGTCGCCCGTGAGGGTGTGCAGATGGAATTTGTACAGAAGGCATTTTCGAAAAGGATCCCTTCATGGGCCAGCCGGTCAATATTAGGAGTCGGATCCAAGCCGGCCAACCTGCTGCCATACACTCCGAAGGCCTGGCTGGTGTGGTCATCCGACATAATGAATAGAATATTAGGCCTGGAGTTTTCTTCATACTGACAGGAATACAGAGCGAGGCACCCGACCAGTACGGGTAAGACAATTAATCGATTCATCATTTTATGCATTATGTTAAATCCAGCAACAATTTCATCACCTTCCCCGGTTCAGCTGCCCAGGCCCGGACAGCTTCAGCCGCATCATCCGGTTTGATTTTACCGGTGATCATTTGATCCATAGGAAAAGCATCCCGTTCCAGGTAGGAAATCACCGCCCGGAAATCTTCGGGTGTGGCGTTGCGTGATCCCAGGATATCCATCTCCTTTTGCACAAAAACTTTGGTAGCAAAAGAGACTTCGCTGCCCGCATAGCCGATACATACCACCCTGCCGGTAAAGGCCACTTCATCCACGGCGGTTCTGTAGGTCACCGGATTTCCGGCAGCTTCCACCACCACATCCGGTCCATCCCCACAGGTCAGTTTCTGCAATTCTTCATGCAGGTCCGAGGTCATGGAATTAATGGTATGGGTGGCGCCCAGCTTACCGGCCAGGTCCAGTTTATGGTCCTCTATGTCCACTGCGATCATGGTAGCCCCTCTAAGCTCCGCCCTTACGATCGCTCCGGCACCAATCATTCCACAACCCAGTACCATGACCACGTCAGAGTCTGTCACACTCCCCCTGTCAATGGCGTGAAAGCCCACTGTCAGAGGCTCCACCATGGCCAGTTCCAATGCATTCAGGTTGGGAGCTTTTAAAATCTTCTGCCAGGGAACTGAAATGTACTCCTGCATGGCCCCGTCGCGCTGAACACCCAGTGTCTGATTATACTGGCAGGCATAGCTTCTCCCCCTACGGCAGGAAGGGCACTGACCACAGTTCGTATAGGGTACCACAGTTGCCGCCTCACCCGGCAAAAATCCTTCAGGACAACCGGAACCGACTTCCTCGATCACTCCTGAAATCTCATGGCCCGGTACACGGGGGTACTGAACCATGGGATTCTTACCCAGGTAGGTACTGAGATCTGAACCACAGAAACCCACATAGATGAGTCTGACCAGGATTTCTTCTCTCTTCACCTCTGGTTTTTTCCGTTGGATGACCGATACCTTTCCAGGCTCCTCAATGATTAAAGTCTTCATTTGGCTTATGATAAGTTAAAGGTATTTATATTCAGGATCGATCAATCCCTCCTCTTTCATAACCTTCCAGAAAGAGGCCGGGATTTCCCGCTGAAGGATCTCCACATTCCGGTTCATCTTTTCCGGTTTGCTCGTATTCAGAGCAAGACCCACAATCGCCGGATGGGAGAGGCCGAAGTGAAGGCATGCATCGCCCGGATTGACCCCATGGTCCTTACAACAGGTGTTAAATGAATCACGCCAGCCATAAATCAATTTTCCCTTCTCCGATTCCGGATCCACATCCTGGTAGTCAAACTTACTCCCCCCAGTGAGGAATCCTCCGTGGAATACGGCCGAATTGATGATCCCCACGCCCTTTGAATTGAGCAAGTCCATGAATTCCAGCAACTCGGCGGGATGACTCAAAATGGTAAAGCTGTTGGCAAACATCACCCAGTCAAACGGTACATGATGATACAGCTCCCGAATGATAGTCCAGTCCTTCGAGCCGATGCCTACTGCTTTTACATTCCCTTCCCTCTTCAGGTCGAATAAAGCCCTGTAGGATTCCAGCACTTCACGGAGCCTCTTGTCACGTTCTTCAGGATGGGCGGCTGCCAGCAGGTACTCATCCGGATCATGAATAGAGACCACATCGGACCTGTATCTCCCTCCCAGCAACTCATTGCCCTGGTGATAGCACTTCATGATCTCCTCGTACCCGAAAGTCTGTATACAGTCGTTTTCCAGGTCGGACCAGGCTCCGGGCTCAAAGGTGGGTTCGTCTGTGGTGAGGGGGATACGGTACCATCCCAGCTTATTGCTGATAATGATATCCTCCAGATCAATATTCAGATCAGCCAGTCCCCGGCCAATGACCTCAAGGGCCAGTCCGGCACCATATTTCCCGGCCGAATCGATCACCACAGGTTTCTCTGTGCATTCGAACCACTTCTTCATCAGGGCCAGCTTATCTTCATAAGGAAGGGCTGTGTAAAGGTTCCCCAGGTAACTGGTTCCATATACCACCTCAGGTACCATCAATCCGGTGCTCCCAAGTGGTTTCTTTGATGTGAGTTTCATATTTCGGTCTTGTTATAGTTCAAATTGGTAGCAATCTTTTACATTTCCAGCACATATCTTCTCTTTTTCCGAATCGCTCAGGGAATCTATGAAATCCTGAGGGATTCCCATCACTTCCCCATATTCACCTGCCAGCCGGCAGACAGGCCAATCGCTGCCCAGCATGATCCTGTCCGGTCCGAAAGCTTCAAGGACCACCTCCATATAGGGAACAAAATCCTTATATTTCCAGGTATGGTGATCCGCTTCTGTGACCATACCCGAGATTTTGCACCATACATTGGGCTTCTCAGCCAATGCTTCGATCTCCTCTTTCCAGGGCTGAAGAATCCCTGATTTTATGAAAGGTTTGGAAATATGGTCCAGTACAAACCGCTGGTCCGGGAACCTGCTGACCAGTTCAGTGGCCCGCACCAGATGTTTGGGAAAAAGCAGCAGGTCATAGGTCAGGTTATAATCCTTCAGCCTTTCAATGCCGTTCACAAAAGCCGGCTTCAGCATAAAGTCATCGTCCGGTTCATCATGGATCACGTGCCTCACACCCACCAGCTTCTGATGAAGTACAAACTCTTTCAGTTGTCCGGGCAGTTCATGTGACCGAAGGTCCACCCATCCCACAACTCCTTTGATGAAGGGGAATTCATCGGCACGTTCGAGTAACCATCGAGTCTCTTCTAAGGTCTGCCTGGCCTGTACCACTACAGTTCCGTCTACTCCTGCTTTCCGGATTTCGCCTTCCAGTTCCGGGGGGAGATAATCCCTTCGCAGGACTTCCATGGAATCATCCATCCAGCCGTAATCATCGGTATTGAATTTCCACAGGTGATGATGAGCATCAATGATCATATTATTCCCCCAGCTTATAGATCCGTTCCATCAACTGCCATTTCTCATCAGCCGAGGCTTCAGCGGAGGTTCTCTGGAACCTGGAAACATGGGCTTCCCATTCCGATTGCCTCGGTTTGGTGGCCAGCTCGGCCATAGCTTTGTCGTGGTCAAAATCGTGGACCGTATCCATGATCATAAACAACCGGGTGCCTACAATATAGATCTCCATATCGAGGATTCCCACATCGATCATCCCCTGAGTGATCTCTGGCCATGCTGCTCCAGCTGCATGTACTTCTTTATACTCCTTGATGAGTTGAGAGTCGTCCTCAAGCGTCAGGGTCTTGCAAAACCGTTTGTAGGAACGGTAGCTTTGTTCTGACAGATATTCCATGAAACAAAGTATTTGGTGACAGGTACGAATTTAGCACTTTATTGAAAGCCGGAAGATGGACAGCATATCACAAATCTTCCATTCCATGTAAATAATGGATTAAATAGATACTTTCACGATCTTCAAAAGATCAGTTCAGGATCAAATTACAAAAAGCCCTGCTTCTAGCGTACCCAATCTCCTTTCAGATGGATCTTCAAAGTAAAGGCATTGTCACACGGTCTGTCTTCCGGCAGCGTCACATGAAGTCCATCTGCATCCCGTGTCCATTCCAGTTTTTCTTTGGATCCCACCAGAGCAACTGATTTGATACCTTTGGTACTGAACTGCACATCCTCCCCCAGGCTTTTCACTGTGATCGCTCCATCCACAGGCCAGTCCAGTGCTATGGCATAGAGGTAATTTTCACGGGTGGTAAAACGAATGTCCTCGGCAGTATAAGCAAATCCCTTATTCCTTCGCTCCGTCATATGTCCGAATGCCATCTCGGTAGGACCTTCGCCATATTTGATCCAGGGCCGGGTGTCATAAATAGCCTCCCCGTTCACATCCAGCCAGGCACCGATCCCCAGCAGCAGCTCTTTCTGCTCTACCGGGATGCTTCCATCGGGATGCGGACCTATATTCAGGAGGAGGTTTCCATTCTTACTAACCCGATCGATCAGGTTATCCACCAGGGTGTTGACTGATTTATAGTCCGGGGCATTTATGTAACTCCATGATTTCAGACCCACTGAAGTGTCTGTGATCCAATCCAGGCTGCTCAGGGTATCCAACTGTCCCCGCTCCAGGTCCAGGATGGCAGCTCCCCTTGGCAGGTGATCCCCTTTGTAGGTCACTACCACTTCCTTTCCCCACTTGATGGCCTCGTTGTAATAATAGGCCAGAAATTCTTTCTGATAGGGCACAAACCCCGGCTGCTTCCATCCGAAATCATACCACAGGTAGTCGGGCTGATATTTATCAATCACCTCCTTAATGCGTGCATACCAGTTATCAAGGAATTCCTGGGATTCCGGTGCATCGGGCTCATGAACCGGTGGATAAATCTTATTGATCCCTGCATACTCCGGATCTTTTGTATCGCTGTTCGCTATCTCGTAGGAAGGCTCGTAATATTTCCAGTGGAAAGCGTGGTGAAATGAGGTCACAAATCTCATGTTCCTCTTCCTGACTGCTTCTGCCAGTTCTCCGACAATATCCCGTTCGGGTCCCATATCCATGGCATCCCATGGGGTCAGTTCACTGTCCCACATGGCAAATCCGTCGTGATGCTGGGCCACCGGCCCGGCAAACTGGGCTCCGGCTTTCTGGAACAGGTCTGCCCACTCATCCGCATCGAATTTCTCCGCCGTAAAGAGTGGAATAAAATCCTTATACCCGAATTCCGCTACATCTCCCCAATTCTCTTTGTGGTAATCAAAGAATTTACTGCCACGACGTCTATCTCCGCTGGAATACATCAGGCGCGGATACCATTCGTTCTCCCAGGCGGGCACTGAATAGGGTCCCCAGTGAGTGTATATACCGAATTTGGCATCTCTGAACCACTCGGGTACCTGATAGGTTTGAAGTGACTCCCATGTGGGCTCAAAAGGCTCCCTTTCAGCGGGTTGGGATTGCGTATCGCCAGACTGTTTGCATGAAAGTAGTCCCACGAAAAAAAAGATAATCAATGTGCTGGTGCTGGATTTCATAATACTTTGGTTTGTAGATGAGTAATTACTATATAGGCTACTATTTGTTGAGTTTGATAAAGTTCAGATCAAAGCGAATAATATGCGCCTCCTGGCTTCCGAACCGGTAATCGTGTGCCAATCCCCATGTGGGCATCTCAGCCGGGTAATCATCGATATCCCTGAAGTGCCCCTTACGGAAAAAGTTACCCGCATGAGGAACATGCATCAGGTGTGATTTCACCTCGAAATTAAGACCGTCTTCGGCGTACTGCAGTGAATACAGCTCCGGGCCTTGCCTGACCATGGCACCCACCCCACTCTTGTATGGAAAGATCATCACCTCATGTCCTCCACAAACAATGGGATTCAGTGCAGACCGCAGGAAAGGGCCCTCTGGTTTGTCCGCAATGGCCACTCCCCAACCGATATAGAATGGTTCTCCGAACTGGACCCGGTTGGCGTGGTCTCCGTCACCCTTGAAATAAAGCCAGTATTTCCCTCCCTTTTTGATCAGGCAGGGATCGTGTACTTTCCGGCCGTCAAATTCACCGCTGACTCCCGTTGAATAGAGGACCGGTTCTTCCGATTTGTGCCATGGGCCGTCAGGTGTATCAGACCAGGCCATGGCAATGTGGTGAGGCCCGTCTTTATAAACATGTGGAGAGGTAGCTACCTGATAATAGAGGTAGTATTTCCCATTATCTACCAGGATATCGGGAGTGAATACGCAGCGGTCGTCATAGGACCCTGCGGGACCCGGTTCCAATGCCATGCCCTGCTCCTCCCAGTGGTAACCATCCCTTGAGGTAGCGTGCCAGATGGAGACAAAATCCCAGGAATAGATCCTCTTCCACTTTCCCTTAATGTCCTGGTACGATTCCTGGCTTCCCCGGGTCTGTCCCACAGGGGGAGTACCCCATGTTCGGCTGTACCAGATGTGGTAGGTATCCCCCACCCTAATGGGACTGGTAGGATCGCGGAAAGTAATGCTGTCTGCAAAGCCTTCAATACAATTACGCATCTGATAGGCCGCTCCCAGTTCGATCTCCTTCTTGTTGAGTTTAATGAAAAAAGGACCGTCGGAAACATGGTGCTTTTCGAGTTTTTCCCGGATACCCGGGTCCGATGACGGATCTCCGAAATAACCCAGTCCTGTTACCTCAGAAAACTCGAACCTGGGGAAAAAAGGATTCACTGCCTCAAATTCAAGATCACTGCTCCTGTAGCGCTCGAAGGCTTCACTATGTTGTTGTGTACATGCAGTCACAAATAATAAGGAACATGCAGCATAAATAAATAACCGGTCTATATCGTGATATCTCATAGTTGATTTCTGGTATGATTCACCTGTTCAAAACCCCCATTAATCATTTGTCCGGTCAGGGATATTTCCCATACTCCCGGAAAAACAACAAACCAAAATAATAGTGCTCTGATTTTCATGGATAAGGGGAGTGCTATGGTCTGTATCCTGTTCAATTATTGGATCGATAGCTTTTCTATATAGACAAAATAAGAAGGACTGATACGGCCCTCGCTGTCGATCAATCTAGCTTCCATGTCATATTTACCGGCAGGAAGCTTCATTTGAAAAGTCACCTCCTGATCACCCTCGTTGATCTTTATAGTTTTACTAAAATCAGCAATATAGAGGAAAGCCTCTTCAAATCCTGCCTCTCTGCTTGCCGGCATGGCCCGATCCAGCTCAACCGGTTTTTCGGCTGCAGGGAATTCCGCATTGATGGCCAATCCACTCTCCCTGGGAAAACGCCTGAGGCTGATGGAATACCCTCCCCCATTCACGATCTCCACTTTCCATCTTCCTGAAGCCTGGGTGGCTCTTGCCGCTCCATATTGGTGCCAGGCATGCCCCAGGTTACCAGTCAGCAGATCATGCGAACAGATCCGGACAGGATTCTCATAGGGCGTCCCTGCTTTTATGTACGCATACCGTTCATTCACCCCTTCGTCCATAATGGACTGCCACCATTTTTCGTAACCAACGGCAAGTCTTGCTGCCACTTCCGGATACTGACCGATCACATTATGGGTTTGCCCCAGGTCTCTGGTTACATGGTAGAGTTCATTCCCATTGATCAGCCGCCACTCTTTGTCCATCACCGAATATCTCCTGTATTTCACCAGATTCTGCAGACGCTGTGTGTCCATGTAGAGGATCCGGTCGGGCCATTCTTTATCGTTCCCGTAGAGAAGCGGTTTCATACTTATGCCGTCCAGAGGCTTCACAGGGGTGAAGTCGAGACCGAGCATTTCCACGAGAGTAGGCAAAACATCGTAATGGGCCACCAGGTTGGCAATCTTTTTGCCTCCGTAAAGATTCCCTTTGGGCCACCTCACCATAAAGGGTACTCTGTGCCCACCTTCATATTCACTTCCTTTCTTACCTCGCAAACCTCCATCATACAGCCTCTCTCCGCTGGCCGTCCCATTATCCGTCATAAATATCAGGAGGGTATTCTCGGTGAGACCCAGCTTCTCCAGGTGTAATTGCAGTCGTTTGAAATTGTCATCAATGTTGGTGATCATCCCGTAAAATCGTTTCTGCTTTTCGGGGACCTCTTCCATCTCTTTATATATGTCCATGTACTCCAATGGAACATTCAGCGGTCCGTGAGGTGCGTTGGTGGAGATGTAACAAAAGAACGGCCCGTCCTTCTGCTCTTCAATGAAACGGATAGCTTCACTGAAGAACACATCGGTACAGTAACCTTCATATGGCTGTGGTTCTCCATTATGCCAGTACGAATCGTCGAAATAATCATTCCCCCAGTAATCCGGAAGCTGTGAGATCCCACCCCCTCCATGCCTTACTACTTCATGAAATCCCCTGTCCTCGGGCCTGAAGGGATAGTTATCCCCCAAATGCCACTTCCCGAACATGCCGGTGGCATACCCGTTCATTCCCAGGACCTGTGGAAGGATCACCTCATCCTCAAACAACAAGGAGCGGCCAGAAATGGTATGAAAACAGTTTACCCGGTTGGTATGCCTCCCGGTCATGAGTGATCCCCTGGTGGGAGCACAGGTAGTGGATACATGAAAGTTGGTAAAACTGACAGCATCCTTGCTGAAATCATCCAGTGTGGGTGTCTTGATGTAAGGATTTCCATGGCACCCCAGGTCCCCGTATCCCTGGTCGTCCGTGATTACAATAATGATGTTGGGTTTATCCTGAGCAATCAGCATCACTGGTCCCGTGATCAGCCAGAGAAGAAAGCAGGCTGCCAGCTGAATAAATAATCTTGATTCTTTCCCTATACACATAAGTACCTGATAGTTAAATTAATAATGTCACTGAACATCTGTTAACCTGAAAGTATGCATATGCTGAACTTTTACATCATGCATACCCAATGAACTTATATTGATTTCTATGCCATCATCCTTCCTTATGTAGGGAAGTTCCTTCGAACACCCCAGCAGGGAGACTTTAGTATAGATTCCGGCTTCTACATTTCTGATAAGTATTTTATCGGATGAAGGCCATTGCGGGGAAAGTGCATAGAGTGTGTTGCCTTTTCTGGTAAAGTAAAACTCCTTCACTGCATTTCCCTCTTTAGGTTGAATAGTCATTTCGAAAATGGGAAATCCGGTATGGTAATCTTGTCTGGTGAATGACGGGATTTTTCCTTTGCTCCATTGAGCAGATGTTTTCCAGGTCCTTGTACCATATATTCCCTCCCCGTTCACAGAGAGCCACTCGCCGATTTGCAGTAACCTCTCCTGCATAATTACAGGGATCCTTCCATCGGAAGTGGGCCCGATGTTCAACAACAGGTTTCCGCCGCGGCTCACCAGATCCACCAGCATGTATATCAGTTCCTGCTCGGTCCGGTAATCGTCGATGTTCTCAATCCGGTTGTAACCGAACGACATGCCCATGCCCCTGTTTTCCTCCCACAGGATTCCGGGTTGGTCAAATCCGGATCCATATTCAGTGGTATAATATCCGCCATGCTTACCCCTTACTTTTCCCCACCGGTCATTAATCACCAATTCATCCCTGTTGGGTGCGTTGTTGAATAACCAGGCCAGCAGCGGCTTTGTCTGCCACATCTCATCATCCATCCACCAGTCGCCGTCTGAAAAAATCAAAGCAGGCTGGTACTCCGTGACCAGCTCTTTGAATTGAGGATACATCACCTCGTGGATATACCGGTGTAAAGAAGCTTTGGATTCGCTAACAAGCTGCTCGGTAGCCTCTACGGTTTCCTGAACATCGCCCGAGTTGATTACCCTGTTCCCTTTAGTAAGTATCCGCTGCTGCTCCTCGTCCCAGAGGGGATTAAACCAGTCCCATAAACTGTAATAGAGCCCCATTTTGAGTTGTCTGGCCCTCACTGCTTCAGTCAGCTCTCCCACCAGGTCCCTACCCGGGCCGGTCTCCACAGAATTCCAGCTCATCCCGAAGCTTTCACTAGCCTCCTTGTTGGGCCAGAGGCAGAATCCGTCGTGATGCTTGGATGTCAGTACCACGTATTTTGCCCCGGAACGTTTGAATATATCCGCCCATTCATCCGGATCAAAGAATTCACTCCTGAACATCCGACGAAAGTCAGGATACTCAAAATCTGGTCCGTAATTCTTTTGATGGAACGCTGAAACTGCACAATGCCTCTCCAACTGCTTTGATCCCATGAGAGAAGTGTCGGCACACAGAGCGTGCCAGTACCATTCAGCATAGGTACCTTTATTCGTAAAGGATGGTACTGAATAGAGCCCCCAGTGAATAAAAATCCCGAATTTGGCATCCGGGTACCAGGAGGGAGTCTCTCTCATGTCCAGGGACTCCCAGTCGGGATGATACAACTCCTGAGTCATGGATGCCTGGCTACACAGAAGAGGAAGCAATGCTACGATAAGAACCTTCAGATCCATTTTATTGGGTGTTTATATTTTAATTATTCCCTCTTGTGTCTGCCGGCACCTGGTACACTTCACGCAACCGGTCCAGTTCGTCGTGCATATCAGCCTGGACCTGTTCATAGGCCGGATCCCCGTATACCGAGTTCAATTCGTTGGGATCCTTTTCCAGGTCGAAGAGTTCCCAATCATCATAGGTTTCCCCTTTCACATGGCTGGGACCGTAATAGTGGATCAGTTTATACTTGCCGTTGGTCACCCCGTAGTGCCGTGCCACCGAGTGAGCCCCGGGAAACTCATAATAGTGATAGTAGAAAGATTCCCGCCAGTCGTCCGGTGTATTTCCCTGTAAAACGGGAACCAGGCTTCTGCCCTGCATATTGTCCGGAATCTCCACACCGGCCAGATCCAGGAATGTTTCCGCAAAATCGAGGTTGGAGACAATGTCCTCATTGACCGATCCTGGCTTCACCTTACCCGGCCAGCGTACCAGCAGGGGAGTCTTCAGAGATTCCTCGTACATCCACCGCTTGTCGAACCATCCATGATCGCCCAGGTACCAACCCTGATCGGAGGAATAGATCACCACGGTGTTTTCGGCCAGTCCCGATTCATCCAGGTAACCCAGGATGCGGACGATCCCATCGTCCACCGAACGGACACACCGCAGGTAATCCTTCACATAACGCTGGTAATTCCACCGGACGATCTCCCTGTCCGACATCTCCGGCTGTGCTTCCCGGAATTTCCTGTTCTTCTCCGCATAATTCCCCTCCAGGTCCAGTTTCAGATCCCTTTCCCTCATGTGCCTGCCCACCTCCATGGCCTGCCTGGATGCAGGGGCCGTTCTGTCCGAATAATCGTCCCAGAAAGTCTCCGGTTCGGGGATCTCCACCTCATCCAGCCAATTCTGATATTTTTCATGGGGCACCCAGTTCCGGTGGGGGGCCTTGTGCTGGCACATAAGCATAAAGGGTTTATCCGGATTCCGCCCGGTTTTCAGCCATTCCAGCGTCTTATCCGTAATGATATCGGTGGTGTACCCTTCGTGTTTGATCTCAACCACTTCTCCTCCCGGGCTCATGGTGAGCATCGGGGGATTATTGTATGGCCCCTGTCCTTTCAGGACATCGAAAAAGTCATACCCCCGGGGGGTGGATTTCAGGTGCCATTTGCCTATAATGGCTGTCTGGTACCCTGCGTTGCGTAAAAGTTTTGGGAATGTCTGCTGATCCCCGTCGAACTGGTCCCGGTTAGTCTTAAAGCCATTCAGGTGGGAATAGATCCCGGTCTGGATCACTGCCCGGCTGGGGCCGCAGATGGAGTTGGTCACGTAACAGCGGTTGAACCGAATCCCCTCATTGGCGATACGGTCCATTCCGGGAGTAGAGATGATCTCAGATCCATAGGCACTCAGCGCCTGTTCACAATGATCGTCGGTGAAAACAAAGAGGATGTTGGGAGGTGTTTTTGGCTGCTGGGTGCACGATATGAGTACTGAGAGCAACAGAAGAACAGGAAGTAATCGGAACGGTTTCATGTTGATGGGTATGAGAATGAGTTTAAGAAAGCAAACTAATCAATGTATTCCACATCCACAAAATAGGAGGGGATTTCGAGGCCATCGGAGGAGACCAGCCAGGTTTCAAGATCTGCTTCACCGGCCTGTAACTCCAGCTCGAATACCACATGGGTATCCTCAGGGGAGATCTGCTGCTCCCTCACCTGGTCACCCAGGGATAACCGGGCCAGGGATGCATTAAAATCGGGCTCACCAGTGATGCTTTCACTTCCGATGGGAAGATTCGTATAACGTGGATACCTGGAGAGGATGAACCTGTAGGTTCCCTCCCTTACCAGATGTACTTTCCAGGGCCCGTTGTTAGTCTGCAGCCCGAAGACACCTCTTGGGGAAAAGACACTGTTTCCCCTGGGCATGTAGGTATCCTGGGTGGTCAGTGAGATGGTTGGGGCACGATGATCCCCCAGCATAAAACGGACCGGATCGTGGATTGTACCCGTGGCATGCTCCAGCCACTCCCCGTAAATCTCTCTCATCTGCCTTACCACCTCGGGATGCTGGTCCGCCACATCACTCCTCTGGGCCGGGTCATCCTTGACTTGATACAATTCCTTGTTGCTGACCAGTCTCCAATCCCCTTGCATCACACAGAGGTTCCCGGTAAGCGTATCTGACTGGTCATTGTTGAACTTTGATATAATAAGGGACCTGTTCGCGCTGCCAGGGATCTTCTTTCCATATAGTCCGGGTACAAATGATACTCCATCCAGGTCCAGTTCTTCAGGAAGCTCGATTCCACAGAGCTCCAGCATGGTGGGCATTACATCCATTACGGAGGTAAACTGGGGCATCTCAATCCCTCCTTCGATATGGCCTGCGGGCCACCTCACAAAAGAGAAGAGCCTGTGTCCTCCTTCGTAGGAAGAACCTTTTCCTCCTCTTTGCCCGGCATTGAATCCGCTTTCCAGGGCCCATCCGCCTTCATCAAACTGCTGGCCGTTCTTTTGAGGACCGTCATCGGTGGTATAGAGCACGATGGTATTCTCCTCCAATCCCTCCTCTTCCAGTATTTTCAGCAGCCGCCCCATATTCTCATCCAGATTGGTGATCATGCCGTAATAGATCGATTGCCCCTTTTCAAGTCCCATATCCTCGTAGGGTTGGGAGTAAACCGGATCCACCCGGTTGGGAAGATGGGCCACATTTGGTGCCAGGTATACCAGGAATGGCCGGTTTTTATGCTCCCTGATGAACCTGATGGTTTCGTTAAAAAAGACATCGGTACAATATCCCTTGTATTTTACAGGTACACCATTGCAGTAATAAGTATCGTCAAAATAGTCGTTGTCCCAGTAGTCAGAGATCTGTCCGATCCCGCCACACAGGTGCCCCACCACCTCTTCAAAACCCTGGTCCTGGGGTCTGAAGGGCCATGTATCACCCAGGTGCCACTTACCGAATTGTCCGGTCCTGTATCCCCTCTCCCGAAACAGTTCCGCAATGGTCACCTCTTCGGTACGCATGCTGGTCCGTCCCCTGCTGGTTCGCCAGGCACCTGTCCGGATGGGATACCTGCCTGTCATCAGGGCAGCCCTTGATGGGGTACAGAGCATGTCCTGATGGAAGTTGGTCAGCCCGACCGATTCCTTGGCGAACTGATCAATACGGGGTGTTTTCAGCCAGGGATTTCCCAGGCAACCCAGATTGTTCCCCTGGTCATCCGACATGATGATGATCACATTGGGGGGGGATGATCCTGGCTCCTGCTGCTGGCATGAGTGATGCAACAGGAACAGGCTGAGGATGAGCAGAGTTGATATTTTCATAATCTCTCTTTTAGGTTCTTTTGATTCGCTGCAATAGAATGGCAGGAGGATTACCTGGCGGACTTGAATACGGGCCAATCCCCTTTGCGTTCTATGGGATCGTCCAGCAGTTCCCTGGGAGAATCGTCGATCATTCCTCCTCTGGGAATGATCTTAAAACCGTAAGCCACATCGCAGGGTAACTCTTCAGGTAACTCCAGCGTCAGCCCCTCCTCTGTCTGGCTCCATTTAATCTCAGCTTCCGAGCCTAACAGGGTGACCGATTTGATACCTTTTCCCCCTTTGGCTACATTCCCCTTTCGCAGGGTTTTTATGGTCACACTTCTGTCATCGGATTCACCGATAACAAAGGCATAAAGGGTACCATAATCCTTGCTCCGTGTAAACCGGAAGGCTTCACCCCTGCTGGACTCCAGATCCTGAAACTCCCATTTGGCACCCACTTTTCTTCTTCGTTCACTGTATCCTTCGATGCGGATCTGATCCACATCGATCCCTTCGGCTACCGTTTTCCAGGGACGCGTTCCATAAATCCCCTCACCGTTCACCTTCAGCCAGTCGCCGATCTCACGCATGATCTTCTTCTCCTCCACGGGAATGGAACCGTCACCTTTCGGGGTCAGCGACAACAGCATGATACCTCCCCTGGCGGTAATATCCACGATGCTTACAATGTGGTAGGGTGACTGCTGGGGATACTTCTTATCATTCACCCATGTCCAGGGATAGCCTATGGCCCGGTCGATCAGCCAGTCACCCCGCACATCCTTCTCCATATCGCGTCCGTTCTCATAACACCTTAATCCGAATCCCACCGGGAAATTCCACACTTTACCACTGGGAAGCTTGTTCATGATGATCGGGTTCTCCACGTAAGGTGTTCCTTCATTGTAGTAATCCGCAATACAATTCAGCAGTTTCTCCTCATCAATGACCCCCTGGGCTATCTGTCTGCTCAATCCGTCGAACCAGATGGCATCCGGTTCATATGTTTCAATGACCTCGCTGACCTTATTCTGCCACTCCGTGCCAAATTCCTCTTTGGTGACGGTTTTCTCATTGCGATAGAAATCATCCAGCTGCGGATCATAGATATCCAATCTTGATTTTTCCTCCTCGGTAAAATCCGCCTTTTCTGCATAGGCTAGATGATGATTGTAAGTGCGTGCGTGGTGGAACGTAGCCAGCAGGTTCATTTCCCGTTTCCGGATCTCCCCGGCCAGTTCGCCGAAAATATCACGCTTCGGTCCCATCTCCTTGCTGTCCCACCGTGTGAATTCACTGTCCCATAGACAAAATCCGTCATGGTGCACCAGGCAGATACCGGCAAATTTGACCCCTCCCGACTCCATTACATCCGCCCATTCCACCGGATCAAATTCAGGAGCGGTGAACATGGGCACAAAATCCTTGTATCCAAACTCAAAGATGGAACCGTAATGCTCTTCATGATATTTTCTGATCCCATCGGCCTCTTCATCCTTTTTCCAGGAGTTGTACATCCGCTGACCATACACATTGGTACTGAATGCAGGAACGGAATAGACCCCCCAGTGGGTGTAGATCCCGAATTTGGCATCCATGATCCAATCGGGTACCGGTGCTTTCTTCAAAGATTCCCAGGTTGCCTCGTATGTATTCTTCTGGGCCATACAGGTAATCGACAGTCCACCAAGTAAAAGTGACCATATTAGCCATTTCTGTACTTTCATTTTCAATACATTTTAAATCAATACTGTTATCTGTTATCCCATTTATTCCCATGTGGTATGAAATATACCCTCCACATCTTTCCTAAGGTAGGTGTGTGCACCAAAGAAATCACGCTGGGCCTGGATCAGGTTGGCAGGGAGTACCTCTCGTCGCATGGCTTCAAAGTAGGCCAGGGATGCAGTCATGGCCGGCATGGAAATCCCCGAAATGACGGCCTGACTGACAATTTCTCGCCATGCATCGATCCGATCCCTGATCTCTCCGGCAAAAGCATCATCCAGAAGAAGATTCGGCAGATCCGGCTGTCGTTCAAAAACATCCCGGATCCGGTTCAGAAATGAAGCGCGTATAATGCACCCGTTACGCCAGATCCCGGCAATATTTCCCAGGTTCAGATCGTAATCACTTTCCGAAGAGGCCACACGCATCAATGCAAATCCCTGGGCATAGGAGCAAATCTTAGAGGCATACATGGCGGCCGCAACCTTATCCACCCATGTTGAAGGATCCCCTTTGATAGTTTTAACACCGGTATCATAGGTATTTAGTGCCAGCCTTCGATCCTCCGTAAGAGAAGAAAGTGCACGGCCGTGCAGGGCGGCGATGATGGTCGGAATAGGAACACCATAGGTAAGGGCCGCCTGCCCGGTCCAGGTACCTGTCCCTTTCATACCAGCCTTGTCGAGAATGCTGTCCAACAAAACACCCTCTTTCCGGTCATCCGGAAAATTGACGATTTTGGAAGTGATCTCAATAAGATAGGAACTCAGCTCTCCCCTGTTCCAATCTGCAAATGTTTCTGCAATTTCTTCCGGTGATAATCCAAGCCCGAATCTCAGAATATCATAGGCTTCTGCAATCAGCTGCATATCCCCGTATTCTATCCCGTTATGCACCATTTTCACAAAATGGCCAGCACTTCCTTTGCCAATATAAGCCATGCACGGCGATCCGTCTTCTGCCTTCGCAGAAATTTTCTCAAGTACCGGCCTTATGTATTGATAGGTTCCCTCTTCCCCTCCCGGCATCATACTTGGTCCGTACAGTGCACCCTGCTCACCACCGCTTACCCCCATGCCTATAAATTGTATGCCAGTTCCTGCGAGCTCCCGGATGCGTCTATCTGTATCCGAATAGTGTGTATTCCCTCCGTCGATCAGGATATCTCCAGGTTCCAGAAAAGGTTTTAGCGTGTCAATGACTGCATCGACCGCCCCACCTGCAGTGACCATAATAAGTATCTTTCTGGGCCGCTCCAGGGCATTAACAAATTCGAAAACGGTGTGAGCAGCCGTAAACTTGTGGCCGGATTTCACCCTGTCCATAAACCTGTCAGTCAGGTCATAGGTATAGTTAAAAATGACAGTGGGAAAGCCATTTCGCTCCATATTCCTGGCAAGACTTGCGCCCATCACTCCCAGACCAAATACTCCAATATTTTTTTTCATGTGTTCCGCATATAATTCAATATCAACATATAACAATGGATAGAGAAATGAAAGATTAGTTTTCTGTCGCAATTTGATAGACCGAAGCCACGTAGAAGTCTTGATTCTCAGGTGGATTGATCATCAATCCCTCTGCATCCATCTGCCACTGAACCTTGTCTCCTCCCAAAAGTGCAACGTATTTGATCCTGCCTGCATCAAATCCTTTAAAGGAGTTCAACAGGATTGTTCCACTGGCCGGCTGGAAGGCTGTCACATAGATCGCTCCCGGTTTGGTGGTATAACGGTATTCTGTTTCATGGATCCGCATGCTGTGCCTGCTGTAATGGACCCCCTCCTCATCTACAATTTCCCCGGAATGCTCGCCATAGGTATGCCATGGTTTGGTACCATAGATGGCCTCACCGTGCTTTTCCAGCCATTTCCCCATTTCCAGTAAACGGGTCTGCATCCCTTCCGGGATGGTTCCATCGGCACGTGGTCCTATATTGAGCAGCAGGCTTCCGTTCTTGCTGACCACATCCACCAGCAGTCGCACAAGTTCGGCAGGGGTTTTATAGAGATCATTCCTCTCCTCATACGCCATGTAAGCATAGGATACTCCTAATGTGGCCGGATTCTGCCAGGGGGGACCAATGGTATCCATCTGCAGGTTGTCCTTTTCACGGCAACCGACCCCTTCCGGGAAATTCAGGTATTTTCCCTTGTTGTTAAAATATACCTCCTTGCCCCAGGTCCGGGCATTGTTCAGGTAATCGGCGATCATTCCTTTGAAGGCGTTCCGGAACTTGACCACCTGCGGATCCCCTTCGGCCCGGTAGAAAATGGGTACATCATCCAACCACATGAAGTCGGGCCGGTACTTCTCCTCTGCCTCCTTCCAGCGCGCCACATAATCAGCGATAAAGGCATCGCTGTAATCAAAGGGGCCATACAGATCCGCTGCCTCCGGAATTCGTTTGATCTCCTCGGCCACCTGTTCATAAGGCTCATCATGCACCTTGAAGTCAGCTGTAAAACGGCTGGGATGCCTCTCACGGTGATAGGAAATCCCGTATTTCATCCCTTCCTCACGCACTGCATTGGCCAGCTCCCCGATCAGGTCCCTTTTCGGACCTCTTTTTGTTGCACACCATTCGGTCAGTTCCGAGTCCCAGTTGACAAAGCCGTCGTGGTGTTCTCCGGTGGGAATGACATACCTGGCCCCTGCTTTTCGGAACAGGGTTGCCCATGCCTTGGGATCCCACTTTTCTGCCGTATAGAGATCCACCCAATCCTTATAGCCGAATTCAGGCGGAGCCTTGCCAAACTTCTCCATAAAGAATCCCCTGTACTTCTCAGGCCGCCTGTACATATCGTTGGTAATGGCCTCGGCATACCCTTTGTTCTGGTCCCTGTATCCTGCCACGCTATAGGGCCCCCAGTGAATAAAGATCCCGAATTTGCCCTCCTCCCACCAGGAGGCTGGTTCAGCTCTGGCCAGCGATTCCCAGGTGGGTTCAAACGGACCCTTATCCGTTTCGTGGTGGTAATCGGCACCCTCATTACTTTGCTGGCAGGAAGCCACCCACTGATCCAGTTGTTGTTTCATGGATCGGGCCACCTGCTGATTTTGTTCAATGATGTTTTCTGTTTCGGAAGGATCATCTATCAGGTCATACAACTCGTATTCCGCCACAGGTACGGTTCCGTTATCGGAACGGTGACGCTTTTCCGATAGATTATGGACCAGTTTGTACCGGTCGTCCACCAGGCTCTTCTGCTGGCCGAACTGAAAACCAATGGGCCTGTCTCTTTTGGTTTGCTCCCCCTCCATGATATCCCAGAGGCTGATCCCGTCGTATGGCCGTGCAAATTCCTCTGTATCCAGACCCAGCAACTCACAAAAAGTGGGGAAGTAGTCGCTGGTGACACTGGGAACTTCGATCTCCCTGTGCTTCTCCAGTTTTGCCGGGAATTCAATGATCCCTGGTACCCTTACCCCTCCTTCATAGAGGCTGCGCTTACGTCCCCGGAAGGGTCCAGCACTGCCCTGGTGCCTGTTTCGCTTGCCGGGATTACCTTCAGGGCCGTTGTCGCTGGTAAAGCAAAGAAGCGTGTTTTCAGAAACTCCCAGTTCCTTCAGTTCCTTGCGCAGCCGGCCCATCTGTGCATCCAGAGCGGTCACTACACTGTAATAATGTTGTTCCTCCTCACTATACTCTCCATAAAGACTCTCCATATAGTCGGGATGCCCCACCACAGGGGCATGAGGGGTATGAAACCAGATGACCGCAAAAAAGGGCTGCTTCTTTTTCACCGATTTACGGATAAAGGGAATAGCTTTGTCCATAATGATCTTCGAATCGCAACCGGACAATCCTTCTGTGATGTTCACCCCGTTGTGCCAGTAAAGCGCCCTGAGATCCCCCTGCCCATGCCGGTAGTCCGGATCATAAGGGTCATATGTAGCCACTGCATACTCGGTGGCAAACCACTCCTCATTCCCGGCCATTCCCGGGGTCATGTAGTTCCATTCCGGGTGTCTGTTCTTCCCTTTACCGGAATAATCCGGCGTCAGGGTACCCAGGTGCCATTTACCGAAGTGGCCGGTGGCATACCCCCTCTCCCTGAATAGCTCAGGCAGGGCCACTTCCTCCTCTTTCAGGTGACCGTTGTTGGCCGTATATACCCCATACCTGTATGGATTCCTGCCGGTTAGACAGCTGCCCCTGGTGGGAGAACAGACCGAAGAGCCCGAATAGAATCGGTTGAACTGGATCCCTGCTGCAGCCATCTCATCCAGGTGGGGGGTCTGTATCACCGGATTCCCGTTGTATCCCACATCCCCCCAGCCCAGGTCATCGGCCATGCAGAGGATGATGTTGGGACGTTCCTCCTGGTTGCTGCAGGATATGGATACGGAGAAAAGGGCTGCCATTATCAGAATCCTGCCTGTTCGGTATAGTATTTTCATGGCCTAAAACTTACATGTTAAATTATACTGAGCTTAATGAATCACAATTTTTGTATTCCAGAGATCATCCTTCGACCTTATCTGGACGCCATAGATACCGGGGGCAAATCCGGACAGATCGATCCTCTTCCTGGGCTGGTCACATTTGCCATTCAAAACGATCTTTCCATCCGGACCGGTGATCAAAAAAATGGATTGTGGGTCCGCATTTTCAATAAAGAGGGTGCCGGAAACGGGATTTGGAAAAATGCGGGGATCTAAGGACCCATGATCTCCTATGCCAGATGGCTTCTGAAGCATTACGGATACCAGGGTATCCATCTCCAGGAACAAGGTGTCTGATACGGTCTCATACCCCTCCTTTTCAATGAGATACGCATGATCCTGCCTGGCTGGTTTGTTGAAGAATTGCACAAGCCCGTCACTGCCTGTGACAAGTGAAAGGAAGCCATCCAGCGTTACCAGCACGCCTTCAACAGGCCCCTCTATATCAGAGATTTGAAACTGAATCTGTGCCAGTACGGAAGTCAGCTCAAATTCCAGGGTGGTGTCAGCCCGGATCAGGAGTGAATCGGTGAGGAGAAAATAGTCCTCATGTTCAACGGAGTAGGACCAGTACCCCACAGGGATCTTATCCAGGTTGACTTCCCCCGAACTGTTAGTTAGTTTCAGCTGATCTCCGTAGCTTATCCTGGCCCTGTACACCGGCGTTCTTTCTGCCCTGTCGATGATCCTGACTGAGACCTGTAAATACTCTTTCATCAGGATTAACTCCAGGGTGGTATCCGAAAAGACCTCCACCGTTAGGTTTTCCAGGGGAAGGAATCCTGCCGCTGATGAAGCAATCTCATACCATCCATAATCCATATCTGACAGGGAGGCGACACCTTCAGCATCGGTGATCAGTACCTGATCATTGCAAAGAATCTCTCCACCTCCAATGGGTTCTCCACTGTCCGCATCTTTCAATACAAATGTTAGATGATAGGTTACATGATCCAGTGTATCCTGTATCAACGTATCGGATAAAATGTACAAGGAGTCGGTAACCGGGGTATATCCTTTCTGACTGACCTGATAGTGGTACATCCCCTCCGGGAGCATGGTAATGTTGGCCCGGCCGTCGGGCCCGGTCCGGGATTTTCTCTCCCCCAACCGGATCATAGCGCTATCCAGAGGCGTCACCACCCCATCCCTGATCCCATAAACCCTGAAAGTGGCACTGTGGACCGGCGGATTGGCATCCACACCGGCTGTAAAGCTCCAGACCTCTCCTTTTACGATGGCTCCCTCTTTTACCGCATCGATCCTCCAGAAATAGGACTGACCTGCCTGCAGGGCGCCCGGACTGAAAATATTGTGGATCTGAATTCCCCTGTATTCCGGCGAATTCTGATCAGCAGACGCTACAGCAGCCTCAGATGTGCCGAAATAGACCTCACTGGACAGGGATTGATATGCTTGAAGCCACATCAGATCCACAAATTCATAGCTTGTAGTTCCCTGATCCCCGGGGATGGGAGTCGAAGCCCTCTCCAGTTGCCTTCCTCCAATCCAGTAGACACTATCACCGAACTCATAGGCCCCCAGGTCGGGAGCAATTCCGATATAGGGCTCCTCCAGCTGGTCAATGGGAACCCCTGCATCCACCAGCGCCGAGTTCCACCGGGGCCTGAAGTCGTGGTTAAGAAAATCATATACCTGGCCCCTGAAATCTGCTCCGGTCTCGTAGCCATTCCAGTTGTGATCGGCCTCACCGGGTACCTTCACATATATATCCCTGTGCCCTGAAAGTTTATCCGAAAAGTTATTCCGGGTAATTGTGCCTTTATTCCCTCCGCCTCCTTCGGCAGCATCATCCAGGATCACCATACCATTCTTTGCACACTGAAGCGCCGTGTTGTGGAAGCAGAAATGGTATTCCCCCTTCTGCATCAATCCTATGTTGGTTTCCCAGACCATGTTGTGATGCATGGTTCCTCCGTTGCCCCACACGGTGGGTGGTATGGGTGCATCAAAACGGGCTCCCGATTTTACCGTATTGTGGAACCAATTGTAGCGGGTCTGGGAGTTGGGCTGTGCACCGATGGTTAACTGGGTGATGGAACCGTCGCTCTGGAGGAATCCGGTCCGGGTGATCCGGTTCAGCTCCACGATGGGGAAATTGCCGGGATAGAGGGTGGATGAGGCTCCGGTAAGTTCCACCGAATTACGGCGAAAAACATTAGAGTTTCCTTCGTTATAGATGGAGTTCATCAATCCGGGCCGGTTGGCTACGGTCCAGTCAATGGCATAAAAACCGCAATTCTCCACCCGGTTGGTATGGCCCTTGAAGGAGATGGCCTGACTCTCCGTAAAACTGATGGAACAATTGATCAGGGCATTGCGGGTGGGATTGTAGGTATTGGCATTGAACATGGTAGTCACATCAGGGGTGGAATGATCTCCCAGTACCCTCTTTGAACAACTGGGGAACCGGAGATCGCAATCCTCCACGGTCATATGGGTACAGTTCTTGTAATAGAAGGTGGTGGCAAAAAACCCGAGTCCCTCGATTTTGATATGAGAACATTTTTCCATGTGGAGCACAAATGACTGGACCTTTCCCCGGAGCCCGGAACCGGGCATAGTGCCATCGGGCAACCAGAGATATAATTCTTTCGTGTTTTTGTCATAAAACCACTCCCCGGGTGCATCCAGCAGTTCAAGCTTTCCTTCCAGGAAGTAATAGTGATGTTTGTCTTTGTAGGCGGGGACCGGGCTGTAGGTGAAGGTATTGGATCCCGCATCATGGGATAAGACATCCCTGCTCCAGGTTTTCCAGGATCCGATATTCATTACGGCGATGGCCCCGTTAGCATCAATCCCCGATGCAGCCAGGCTGACACTCCCATGGGGTGAATCCACAAATACCCCGTTCTCGGCAGGACCTTCATTGCCGTGTCCCCAGTTATGCTCCCGGTCCCAGACCGACTGGTCCTCCAGGAATGCATTGGGCCACCGGGCGGGCATCATCATCGCCTCATCCACGAACAGTTGCCAGATGTCCTGGTTCAGTGCGGTCTTATAAATATTCCCGCTGTACAAGGTCCAGTCACTCTCAATGGGAACCGTCCCATCCAGAGTAACCTGGTTTCCATTCAGGGCGGTGATCACAATGGGGGCTTCCTCCGTACCTTTCAGGTTATTTATGCTGATCTCTTCATGATACCTCCCGGTCATCATGAAAATAGTATCTCCCGGCCCCACCAGTCCCAGTGCATACCCCAGGGTCCTGACCGGTGCAGTCGGGGTGCCCGGATCACTGTTGTTGCCCCCCGGGGATACATATATGTTACCTGCTCCTGCATCCGGTATCAGGCAAGCCGCAATTACCAGGATGATAAAGGGTCTTGTATTTCTCATTCTGCTGCTTTCTCTCCGCTTCCAACTCATTGATTATACTATTCTATGATTAGTTTATCCCAATAATTGCAGGTCGCACCCTCGATTTTCACCATATAGATCCCCGGATGAAATGGGGAGAGATCCAGGGAATTATTACCCTGGAAAATCTCCTGCTCCATCAACACCTTGCCTTCTGCACTCAGGAGTTTTACTGTTGCTTCCTTCGATGCAATAGTGACCCTGAGCAGATCTGTTGCAGGATTGGGATAGATCTCCGGGTTCGTTTCATGGGGATCTGTCAATCCCGTCAGCGGCTCCATGACTATCGAGAGGGTTGTATCAACTTCCAGGTAAAAGGAATCAGAGACAGCTTCGTATCCCTCTTTTGAAACGATATAGCCATATTGGGTTCTGGCAGGCCGATGGATGAACTGAACCTCACCCTCACTATCAGCGATCAGTGTCAGAAATCCGTTTAACCGGACAGTGGCTCCGGGCAGTGCAACCGATCCATCGCTAATCATAAACCGGATGCTGGCCAGCCTGGGAGTCATTTCAATAATCAGCAACGTATCACTCAGGATCTCCACCGAATCACTAAGGGAAAAGAAATCATTGTGCTCCACCCGGTAAACCAGTATTCCGGAGGTCAGGTGATCGATGACTGCCTCTCCGGCTGCGTTGGTAAGGATCAACTGATCCTCGTACCTGATATAGGCCCTGTTAAGAGGTTCTCCTGTTACCCGGTTAACCACCCTGATCTGCGCCTGATGATCCGCAATTAAACGGACTTCAAATGTGGTATCGGAATGGATCGTCACCGAATCCGAGTAAAGCCTGAATCCGTTCCTGGATATCTCATACCCGTAGTCACCTCCGGGAAGCATGGAAAAGGTGGCCAATCCATGCGCATTGGTTGTTGCCCGCCTTCCGTCCATCCTGATCTCAGCACCGTCAAGTCCCCGAACCACTCCGTTTATCATACCCGAGACCTGAAAAGTGGCCTGGTATATCTCCGGATTGGCATCCGTTCCGCAGGTAAAACTCCATACCTTTCCTTTGATAATGGAGTCGTCATTTACAGCATCTATCCTCCAGAAATAGGTCTCTCCGGATTGCAGGGCGCCGGGATTGAAAATATTGTTCCACCGGTTCCCCATAAATTCATTCGATCCGTGCCCTGCCGACTCCACGTCAGCTTCAGTACTTCCGAAGTATACATCACTGGATTGGGAGCTGTAACCCTCCAGCCACATCAGGTCCACAAATTCATAATGGGTGGACCCCTTGTCGGCCGGAACCGGGCTTGATGTGGCACGTGTTTTCCGGCCCGGGATCCAGTAGATGGTATCCCCAAATTCATAGGCTCCTATATCAGGCGCATTGCCCAGGAATCCATCCGTAATACCCGGGATCTCCTGACCCGCATCCACCAGGTCCGATCCTGGCCTTGGACGGAAATCGCGGTTCTCCACATCACGTACCTGCTGGTTGGCATCGCTTTGCTCGATATACCCGTTCCAGTTGTGCCCGTGTGTTCCGGGAAGAGGAAACGAGACAACAGGTTCACTCCGGTGTCCTGAGATCCGGTCGGCCAGGTTATTGAAGGTAAAGGTTCCCTCATTCCCTCCAAATTCAGGATCAGACATTAGGATGATGTCGTTATATTGATCAGAATCAAAACTACTGTTGTTGTAGTTGTGATGCTCATCTCCTTTCACCTGAAGCGTTCCTCTCATGAACACACCCACGTTGTGATGGTTAAGGCCGCCTACCCCAGCAGGTCTTCCATCCCACCTTGAACCAAATTTAGGTGAGTTCAGAAACCAGTTATAAGAACGGTTGGCATTCGGAGTATGACCCACCCCAACCTGTAAAGCGGCCCCGTCTGGGGTCTGCAAAAAGCCAAATCCGTCAAAAAGATTATGGGTGTGGATCCTCCCGGTGGAAGGACCCGCATTGGTCTTCACTGCGGCCCTGATTCCCACGGTAGTCATGGTATTGCGTGTGTAAGTATTGACCTGCTCGATTGCCCCGTTCTTACCCAAGCCCAACATCGATATATGATGGAACAGGTTGTTATCGATGAGTGAACCTGTTCCGTTCACCACCTTCAATACGCTGTATTCTGTATATCTGAGTACGCAGTTCAGTAGTGAGAAATACTCTCCATCCACATAGGTTCCAACGGTGGTGGAAGCGTCGGTACTAGTGGCCGGATAGATGCCCACCAGCCGTTTGGAGGCATCCGGATACGTATACACACAATTCTCAAAGGTCACATGTTTCCCCAATACGGAAAAATTAGAAGCAAAGAAATTCAGTCCCCGGATTTTAATATGGTCCGCATGGGTTAAGGTTAAGGCTCTTGAGATGTTTCTTCCCCTTATCTGAAAGGTTTCGGGATCTGCGCCCTCCCTGGACCAGAGGTAAACAGTATTGGTAGAATCGATATAATACCATTCTTCGGGCATGTCTAGTGCATTCAGGTGTTCAACGATGTAATACTTTCCATAGTACCGGTAGGCCAGCTCCGGTTTTGGAGGAAACAACACCGGATGCTGAAAGGTATTGCTGCCTGCTTCATGATGTGTTATCAGCCTTTCCTGGTTGCCATCCCCACCCTGCTCCAGGACCGAAAGGAGTACCGATCCGCCCTGAAAACTTAATCCGGTAGCGGCCAGGTCATGAATTCCGGGATTGTCCTCCAACACCCCATTTATTGTGCCAGGGGCATCTGCATTTGCCCAGGTTGTAGATTTGCTCCACCAGGTAGCATGGACAGGTTCCCAACCTCCTGGATTGCGTGTAATGGGATCGACCGGATGGGTGGAGGCATTGGGCCACCGGGCCACTACCTGCATGCGCCCATCCACAAAAAGTTGCCATATGTCTTCAGGGATGGTAGTCTTGAATATACTGCCCTGATGAACCTCCCAGGAAGTCTCGATTGGGATGGTACCATCCAGGATCACTTCCTCACCCTGGTAGTTGGTGATCACTATCGCTGCGTCCGGGGCACCGGAAAGATTTTGGAGGATAATCTCTTCATGATAGCTGCCCCCGCGGATAAAAAGTGTATCTCCGGGGCCAAGCTGGCTCACTCCATGCTGAATGGACAGGAAGGGTTCACCCAGGGTACCCGGGTTCGTATCATTCCCGGATCCAGACACGTAGAAGGGTTGTGCATGGGCGGCAAGTGTGGTGAGCACCAGTGAAATAAACAGGGTAATATATTTTTTGCTCATGGGTTGTCTAATTTCATTATTCTTTGATACCAGCCCTCCTCCGGGGTAGTGATCTGTACTATGTAAAGTCCTTCAGGAAGGTGTGCCACATTGATGTGCTGGTTTTCTACATAATCCGTTCTGATCAGCAATTCCCGTCCCTTCATGTCCACCAGCCTGACTTCTGCCGGTCCCCCGCCCAATCCGGTGATCACCAATGCCCTCATGACGGGATTCGGATAGATCAGAGGACTCCCCAAAGCAGAGCTTTCAATACCCGTTAAGGGTTGCAGCAGCACGTTGATCACCGTATCCAATTCCAGGTTAAGGGAATCTGAAACCGATTCGAATCCTTCCGTTGTAACGGAGTATCCATATTTCTCCCTGGCCAGTTTATTGATGAACTTTGCCTTGCCGTCCGTATCTGAGAATAGTGTCAAGGCTCCGTTTAACACTACCCGGGCACCACTCACTGGCCCCGATGCATCGCTGATCTCAAAGAGAATATCTGCCAGTTTCGGGGTCATCTGTATTACCAGCGTGGTATCCCCATTCATGATCAGGGAATCTGTGATAGAGAAGTAAGCCGCATGCTCTATCCTGTAGATCAGCTTTCCTTTACGCAGCTGTTCAAGCACAGCTTCACCAGAGCCCGTGGAGGATATAAGCTGGTCGTTATAGTAGATCAACGCTCTTTCCAGCGGACCACCTGATACCCCGTCAACCACCGTCAGAGAAATCTGAAGGTAATGAGGTGACAGCGAAATAAACAGGGTAGTATCTGAGTAGATCTCCACCTGCATCTCCGGGATGGGCCAGTAATCCTCTGCAGATACTGCGATCTGGTAGAAATCATATTCCACTAGTGACAGATGGATCGTACCTTCAGAATCAGTTACCAATGATTGTTCCTGGAATTGTAAGGAAGCCCCTGGGATGGGATCTCCGCTGGCTTCGTCCACCACCACAAGGGAAGCCTGGTAGGTGGTAAAATCGAGGGTGTCAGAGATCAGGGTATCGGATCCCAGTTGCACTGTTCCCGAAACGGGTGAATATCCCTTTTTTCGCAATTGGTAGGAATAGACACCAGGGGTGAGTCTTAATCCATAGGTTTTTCCCAGCGAATCGGAGGCCATGCTGTCACCGTTAATGAATGCCCATGCATCCGAAGCAGGAGTGATATTTCCCTCTTTATGCCCGAAGATATTGAACTTCACCAGGTGGGTCTGGTTCCCTGGGGTAAAGCTCCAGACATCCCCTTTCACCAGGGTACCATCTTCCCCGATCGCATCTGATCGCCAGTAATAGGTCTGATTGGCCATCCATCCCACGGAAGGATCGTCCGTAAGCAGATAGGGTGACGGGTCATACTGATTGGGATTGCCCCTTGCCAGGGTGGGTGTAACAATGTTCTTTCCGCCCTTTAATACCATATATACCACAACCCCGTCCTCCGGGTTTCCCTCCCCAGGCTTAGAGGAGCTGATTGTATCTGCCTGGAAAACAGCAGTTTCATCAATTCCCACATATACGATGGCCTGCTCGCTCCGGTAACCGTGCAGGAAGATCAGATCACGGTCCAGAGGCATATGGGAAGCTCCGTCAAAAGGGATCGGCATGGAGGTGGAAGCCGATTGGTATCCTGGGATCCAGTAGGTGTCATCGCCCCATTCATAGGCACCTATGTCGGGGGCCGGACCCAGGAAACCATCATTGATTCCCGGCACCACATACCCCGTATTCACCAGGGGAGCATGGAATTCGGGGCGAAAATCTAGTAAATCTGCTGCCGGGACCATCTCCAGCATACTTCCCCCCTGTTTGCTTGCGTCCCAGTTGTTGCTGTGGATGCAGGGCAATGGATCCCACTTTCCAATATTGATACCGTCAGCGGCACAATTCCGCATAATGGTATGTGCATTTCCTTCACCTGTTCCTGTATTCCACCGGATGGCAATCCCGCCATGTTCGCTGGAACCCAGCACATCCAGGTAGTGATAGACCTGGTTGTAATCCCCCTTGATGTTGGTGGAGGTGGATTTTGTACGAAGACCTACCAGGTGGTGGCTCAGTCCCTCTGTGGGGAAACCTAATCCTTCATCCGGCCCGTCATAACGGTGTCCCGGTTTTTCACTTCGGATAAACCAGTTATAGGCCCGCACCGAACCCACTGATCCGCCCTGATTGGTCTGGAATCCCACCCCGTCGTTGGCATAGAGATAACCCCACCCATCCAGGATGTTCCAGCTCTGAATACGTCCTGATTCAGGTTGGGAGTTGGCCTTTACAGCAGCGCGGTGACCAATGGTGCGCAGGGTGTTGTGCGTGAAGGTATTGACATTCATGAAACACCCGGTGGTTCCCATACCCATGATCCCCAGGTGATGGAAATAGTTATTGTCAAATACACTGCCCACTTTTTTTACTTCAATGATGTGATACTGGGAATACTCAACCACACAATTCCTCATTTCAAAATAGCTACAGTTCCTGGCATCCAGGGCAGGCCCCGCATCGTCGTGTTCCCCCAGCACCCTTCTGGGCATATCTGGGTATGAGATGGCACAATCGGTAAAACTCACATGTTCTCCATCCAACCTAACCGTTGTGGCAAAAAGCCCAATACCCACAAACCGGATATGACTGCAGTTATCCAAATCAAATGCCCGGGTCATGGTCTTACCCCGGATCGATCTCCCATTGGGATCCGTATTATCCTCCGGCCACAGGTAAACCGTTTGGCTATCCCGGTCAAAATACCACTCCCCCGGTTGATCAATAGCATTCAGATGTTCCACGATAAAATGACGTTCCCGGTGGTATTCATTATTGGGATTTGTACCCGTATGGGTAAAGAAGTTTGACCCGGCATCATGCTCCAGGATTTCAACAGCTATATTGGCCGGCCCCTGTCCGATAACAGACAAGATGGCCGTTCCCCCTTCAAAACTTAATCCTGTCGTGGAGAGGCTTTTCAGAGAAGGAACACATTCTATAGTGGTGAATGTAGTTCCCTCTGCGCTTGCATCTGCCCAGGTGCTGCGGAAACTCCACCAGTTCCCATGGACTATTTCAGTACTGTTGGGAATGCGTTCTGCCGGATCACAGGGATGGGTGGCGGCATTGGGCCACCGGGCCACCACCTGCATGCGGTAACCGGCCAGATCTCCACCAACTGCATTGGGAGTATCCATAAGTTCCGGTTGACGGACAAACAACTGCCAGATATCCTCCTGAAGAGCCATCTTGTAAATAGTGTTTGTCCCCGGAAACCGTTGTGTGGCCAGCTGCCATCCGGCACCGGGTACTTTGATCTCCTCCAGGTCCACTGTCCCATCCATGGTTACCGTTTCGCCCCGGTAAGCCATGATCACCACAGGCAGGTCGGCCGTTCCATTCAGTTGATTCACCAGGACCTCTTCATGATAGCTCCCCTCCCGTAGAAAAAGGGTGTCCCCGGCTCCCAATAAGCTGACCGCAGATTGTATGGTCTTCCTGGGACTCCCCATGGTACCGGGATTGTTATCATCTCCATCAGGAGCCACAAAATAGGTCTGTGCTGTCCCATTTCCAGGAATAATCAGCACCACTACAACACAGAGTATAGTGAAGGTATTTCTCATTGCAACATATACACCTGACAAATTTATTCTTATTAATGGTGCAAGTCTCATCTTCACTTAAACCATAATGATCTGATTCATACAAATCATGGCACAAATGATACATTCTATCCATCAAAACCCATTTCAGCTGAATTGTACTATATGTTTTATGATTTGCAAGATTTCTACACTCCATCAGTGCCTGAAACGACCTGGACAAACAGGTATTAGTCTAATTTTATGAAATATCACAGGGCTCAAGTTTATCAACAATCAAAACCATGAAAAAAGCATTATTTCTTCTCACACTTGCTGTTGCAGCTCTCATAGTTTCATCATGTAATCCCAATTCCGGCAAAGGTTCATCACTCTCTGAGACTCTGAACTTTGAGGGGACCATAGAATCCCTGGGTCAGTACGAATGCCCTGAATGGTTCCGGGATGCCAAGTTCGGGATCTATATGCACTGGGGGGTCTATTCGGTGGCCGAGATGGGGGAATGGTATGCCAGGAATCTTTACATCGAAGGAACCCCTGATTACGAACATCATGTGAAGACTTACGGACATCCCTCGGAATTCGGGTACAAGGATTTCATTCCTCTGTGGCAGGCCGAAAATTTTGATCCGGATGCCTTGGTGGGACTTTTCAAACAGGCAGGCGCAAAATATTTTGCCCCGTGTGCGGTGCATCACGATAATTTCGACCTGTGGGATTCCAGGCACCAGCGATTTAACGCAGCCAACATGGGTCCGAAAAAAGACCTCATTGGCATGTGGAAAGAGGCCACCCTCAAACATGGGCTTAAATTCGGGGTTACCACACATCTTTCCAGAAGTGTGAGCTGGATGAATGTATCCAAAGGTGCAGATACAAAAGGCCCCTACAAAGGAGTACCTTATGATGGAAATGATCCCGAATACAGCGAATTGTATCACCCGGTTTCCTTTGGGGATACACACCGGAGGGCTCCTTTTAATGCTCCTGTGGAGTGGCGTGAACTCTGGGCCAAAAGGGTAAAGGACCTGATCGATAATTATGAACCGGATCACCTCTATTTTGATTGTGCCATTCCCTTCCGGGGAGAGGAGATGGGGACTACCGGAATGGATGTGATTGCCCACTACTACAACAAAAGTATTGAACGCCATGGTTCCCTGCAATCGGTCATGTGCATCAAGGAGAGGCCCTGGCAGGGTTTGTATGCTGAAGGTTTGACTACCCTGGATTATGAAAGAGGGAAAGCCAGCAGCATCAGGAAAGATCCGTGGCAGACGGATGATTCAATGGGACCGTGGGGATATAAGAAAGGGGCCGATTATATGTCCACCGATGCCCTGGTGGATAAGTTCATTGATATCGTCAGCAAGAACGGTAACCTGTTGCTGAACGTTCCCATTAAGGCAGATGGAACCCTGGACGAGCAGACCACCACCATACTGGAAGAGATGGGTGAATGGATGGCCATCAACGGTGAGGCCATTTACGGGACACGGCCCTGGTACATGTTTGGAGAAGGGCCCACCAATGAGATCCCGCACAAGGTCATCGAATCGCCCTTCACATCCCGTGATATCAGGTACAATACCAAGGGAGATATCCTCTATGCCTTTATTCTGGATTGGCCCGGGAGCGGAAAAACTGTAACCTTTGAACACCTTTCACCTGGAAACTCCAGGATCGGAGAGATCAAAGAAGTAAGCATGCTGGGGTATGACGGTTCCCTCAACTGGGAGCATCATGGCGATGGGCTGAATGTGGAGATGCCTGATTACAAATCCTCTGATTTTGCCTATACATTGAAAATTGCTTTTGCCGATTAAATTTCATTCAGCCCCATGAGGAACACTGTCCTGATCTTTCTTACAGCCCTTTCTGTTTCGTGTTTACAGGGTCAGAATTTCTATATATCAACGGAAGGATCAGATGACCATCCGGGCACCCTGAAGAAGCCGTTCCGCACCCTTCAGAAAGCCATTGACCTCCTCCAGGCCGGGGATACCTGTTTTTTACTGGAAGGGAGATATCACGAAACAGTCCTGATCCGGGATCTGAAGGGTGAAGAAGGCTCTCCTGTGGTATTCATGCCCTATCCGCATGACGAGGTGTGGATGGATGGATCCATTCCCATTGTTGGAAAATGGGAATTGCTCCAAGGCAATATATACGCCATTAAACTGGATGAACCGGTTTGGCAATTGTTCGTGGACGGGAAGAGCATCAGTGCCGCCCGGTGGCCCAATGGCAACTGGAACGATGGTTCCATCTGGGACAAGAGCCGTTCCATGTGCTGGCCGCAAAAAGGGAAAGGGGGTCTGGGTGAGCATTATAATCAAGCGTTGAAAGCCCTGGATTTCTCCCTGGCAGACGGTGGGATCATTGTGGTGAATTCAGGCTCGTTCAGGACCTACAAATCATTTATTACGGAACATGAACCCGGATCGGACCGTATCCGGTACGACCGGGAAGGGGTCGATGTCCATTTTGGATATGCGGGCAAGGTGGAAAGGTTCGGCTACTTCCTGGAAGGAAAGAAAGAGCTGATCGATGTGGAGAATGAATGGTTCTTTGAACCCAGGGATTCCATGCTGTATGTCTGTTTTGAAGAAGGATCCGGTCCGGCTGACCATGAGATCAGGGGTAAAACCCTCAGTTATGCTTTCGATGTGGAAAACTCCTCCCACCTGGTGTTCAGGGGGATCAACTACTTTGGATCGACTGTAAGATTTTTACATTCTTCCTATATCACACTGGAGGATAGTCACTTTTTATACCCATCCTATTCGAAAAGGATGCTTAGGGATTTATCGGAAACCGAGGTCACCAGACTCCTGGTGGAAGATGAATTCACCCCGGCCTTCGATACGATCCGCAACTGCATCTTCGAATATATGGATGGATCGGTACTGGACATGAACGGTGCAGGCAGCGTGGTGGAGAACAACTACATGCACCATATCGATTACAGTTGTACTTTTAAAGGGGGGTGGACCCTCAACATGATCGATGCCACCGATTTGATTTTCAGGCGGAATACCATTCACCATACCGGGGCTTCAGAGACTTTTAAGGCAGGAAGAAGGAACCTGATCGAATTGAACGACATCTCCCACACCGGTTTCCTGCAGAACGATGGCGCCCTGATCCAGGTGAGTGTCAAACAACAGGATCAGTCCATCACCCGTAACAACTGGGTACATCATTCAGTGAAGCAGGGGCTCAGGTTTGATAATTCGAATAAACCCAATTCCCCCTGGGGGGAAAACGGGACCATGCATCATAACGTAGCCTGGAAAACAGACCGGGTATTTTATAAAGGGGACAATCACTTTATTTACAACAACCTGGTGTTTGACAGCGATAAAAACGACCTCATCATATCATCCGATACAGTGATACAGGGGTGGAACTATGGGACGATCACCCGGAACAATGTCTGCAATAAGTTCTCCGGCAGCAGAACCCGACCGGGTTCCGAATATCCCGTTCCCGGGATTGTGGATCACAACTGGGCAGGTAATTTCAAAGGAGCCGACATCCGGAAGCAGCTCCGGGATCCCGACAACCTCGACTTCAGGCCGAAAGAGGGCTCTGAACTGGTGGATGCCGGAGCCCTGATAGAGGGAAAAGAGATACTTTATGTGGGGGAAGCCCCCGATATCGGACCCTATGAATTCGGTGAAGATCATTACTGGATCCCAGGTCACCGGGGCAAAACCCCTCGAACCCCTGTACCTCCCAATGGAGTTCAATCAGTAAAGTCCGATGCCGATCTGATGTTCCTGGAGGCATACAGGTCCACTACTCACAAGGTCTACTTTGGTCCGGACAGCCTTAATGTGGCTCATGCCAAGCTCTCCTCTCCTGAATACAAAGGAAGTCTTACTTCTAATGTTTTTGATCCCGGCGAACTCCGGCCTGGAGAGACCTATTACTGGCGCGTGGATGCGTCAAAAGAGGAAGGATCTGTGGCAGGAGATGTCTGGCATTTCACCGTTGAAGTCAAATAACGAACTTCTGTTAATCAGGCAGTATCTTTACCGTCACATCCTCCAGCATAAGGCTGTTGAAGCCCGCATACCCATTGGATAAGATGCGTTTACTCTCAGCTGGATAGACAGACACTTTGATCCTGCCTGATTTCTTGAGTCTCATTGTTCCCGCCACATCCCTGAATTGATGGTCCACGACCTGTATGGGAAAACGTGATTCATTGACCTGAAGGATATAATTGGTCGAAGCAAGTTTGCTTTTCAGATCCACCTGTACCGTGTACATACCGCTCTTATCCACCTCAATATCCCAGTTGCAATGAGTGTCATTGGCCAGGGATCTGTAACTCTCACTGTCGTAACTACCGGTGATATAAGCCTCGTCGTAAGAAAGTATCACAGACCGGTCCCCATACTGCGAAATAACCGGGGACTCGATTTTCAATTCTCCTTCATATTCCACTACCAGCACATCCATCCAGGGATCATACTTCTGTTCCGGAAGGATAATGCTGGATTCTGTATCATGTATGATGCTCAAAGAGGTTCTTGCAGAATCCGAAAGCAGATATGCCCGGATTATCTCAGATTTGAATCCCGGTAGAACCAGCATGTTTTCTTTCAAATCCTGAGTAAGAAAAAAATAAAGTCTGCCAGGTTTCCGGGTACAAATCAGCTCCGGATTTCTGGTGAAGGGAGTTGGACGTGTACCGTATATGGCTTGTCCGTTTCTCTTCAACCAGTGACTCATTACCTGAAGCACCCTCTTTTCATAAGGGATGATCCTGCCCCATCCATCAGGTCCCACATTGAGCAGGAAATTGCCTCCCCGGCTCACAATCACTGCCATCTTCCGGAGCTGTTTTTCAACCTGCATTTCCAGCGGAGGAGTGGGTATCCAGCTTTTATAACCCCAGGTATTCCACCACTCATTGCTCCATTCCGGGATCTCATTCTTTGACCAGTGGTATAAGGTGCTGGGCGCTTCCCAGGCCTGTGGAATGGGAGCCCGGGGTACTGCATTGTCAGGCATGGTCAGAAAATCACCCATGTTATTCATGATCCTGCCGTTGATCTGGCATTCGGGAAGCATTGATTTTACCAAACTCCTGTAATCCTTGCTCTGCTGATGCGTAGGACGGCCCATATCGAAAAATACCTGGACCAGGTTCCCGTACCGGCCCGAACAGAGTTCTTTCAGCTGTGCCAGGGAGTATTGATGGTGCTCATCCGTGATAGTTTCATATACTGAGAACTGGCCGGGCACCTCACGCTTAACCGAACCCGGGAAATGCCAGTCTATGGTTGAATAATAAATTCCAAATCCCAGTCCTTCCCGCTTACAGGCATCTGCCAGTTCCTTGATGGGATCTCTTTTATAAGGAGTAGCATCTACTATATCATAATCGGTGGTTTCCGTATCCCACATACAGAAACCGTTATGGTGCTTAACGGTAATCACCATGTACTTCATTCCGGCATTTTTGGCAACACTCACCCACTCATCCGCATCAAAATCCACCGGATTGAAATCCTTCACGGTCATTTCATACTCCGGGTTGGGTGCTTTAGCATGGCGCTGTATCTGTTCACCCAGCCGGGGGATCTTTTTTCCATGGTAGATCCCTCCCAGGGCAGAATAATCCCCCCAGTGGATAAACATGCCGTACTTTAAAGCATTCCAATGTTCCAGTGAAGAAGGTGGCACATCCAGCTCCCGATCCTGTGCACCAGCCGGTCCAGTGAACAACCAGCATACCATCAATAATAAACGAACGGATCTTCTTCTGATAAGTCTCATACAATCCACTGTGAGTTTTAGTTTAGAATGACGTATACTCGGCGTAACCTCCAGGCAATTGTTCCAGGTATTTACCCAGCTCCTTTTTCAGTGCCTTCACCCTTCTTGAATTCTGAAGCTCTTTATAGAGGTTGTTCCTCTCCTCAGGATCTTCAGCCACATGATACACCTGGTCAGCATCAAAATAGTTGGGATAAAATCTGATAGCCGGCTGTTCAGATCCCCTTCCGTTGGGGCGGTCATTGATATGGGTTGCCCTTTTTCCTTCCACTTCAAGATGTGTTCGCTTTTCCGAAGGGGTCCTGAATGCCATATATTTCCACCCATCCATCAGGACAGCCCGGGTGGCCCCGATTTCAAAAAAGAGAGATTTATGAATAGGCTTATCTTTCCCATTGAGCAATGGAAGCATGCTTTTACCATCCAGATAATAATTATCGGGAGCCTCAATCTGACAGAGATCGAAGACTGTGGGCACAAAATCGATGTTGGATACCATTTGACCGGTCCGCAAACCATGAGCGATAAAACCGGGCCCCCATACAAAACCGGTGGTATGTATCCCGCCCTGGTAAAGGGATCCTTTCCCGTGTTCCACAGCATGGTCATTGATGAAAAAGATCACACAGTGGTCCAGTTCTCCGGTTTCTTCCAGCTTTTTAAGCAACGCCCCAATCCCATCATCCAGCCACAGCACATCCGCCTTCTCATTGGGCAATCCGGCCTCTGTTATGCGCCGGGTGATCTCTTCTCTGGAAGGCATGACCAGCAAAGGTTCTTCAAGGAAGCCCACCGGTGTCACAAGAGGATTCCCCTGGTATTTGGTCCCGGGTCTGTCCGGACCATGCTGCAGAGTGGTCGCAAAATAGAGAAAGAAGGGATTGCTCTGCGACGATGCTGCATCGATAAAATCAAGAGCGCCTTTGACGATCCAATCCATGTTATGATCCTCAAGGGCCAACGGGTATGAATTGGGTAAGTTACCCTTATAGATAGATGCAGCATAGTCAAATCCATTAGCCTGATAAGCTGTCACCTGCTCTGCCTGATTGGCCATCAGTTGCTTTTTGATCTCCGGATCTGAAGGGTCGGCCTCGCGGGGTATCTGAAATGCATTCTTCCCCTCAATTACGTGATTTTTACCCACTCCACCTGTGAAATAATCATGGGCCTGCAACACCTTAGCAATGTTCTGAACCTCCGGGATCACATCCACATTCCAGTGTACATTGGTCTGGTTATAACGTTGTGCATCATCCAGAAAATTGGTATTCCTGGCGCGACTGGCATAGGTTCCGGTGAGTATGCTGTAACGACTGGGCGTACAAACTGAAGTACTAACGTAACACTGGTCAAGGATCACCCCCTCTCTTGCCAGCCTGTCAATATGCGGTGTAAGGTTCAAAGGATTCCCATCTTTATCCTTTCCTTCGGGAAGATAGTTGAACTGATCACGGTGCTGGTCATCTGTGACTATGAAAATGATATTGGGCCTCTCCTGCCCGGTCACCATAATTCCCATCATCAGAAACAGGGCAGAGAAGAATATACGTTTCATGTTATATCTGGTATTATGCGTCCACTTATTGAGGTTGAACGGGAGGTGACATATTGCTCCTCCCAATGCTTCTCCTGTGGCTCTTAATGAGATATTCAACGGGAACATCATAGTATGAAGTGTCAAGCCGGGTATAATCGGGATGGTTGTCCTGGTCAGGCAGTTCCTCAATCACTTGCCTGAAACGATCCAGAATATCAGACATCTGCGGATCTTCCACCAAATTTTCCTGTTCCATGGGATCCGTTTGCAGGTCAAACAGCCGGTGAATCTGCTTTAGTGTATCCACGTATACTTTGTAACGCTTCTCCCGGATGGCCCTGTCCCGAAAACAGTACCAGTTTTTGATCATCCCATCCTCTCCCACGCTTCCCGAATGGCTTCCCATGGCCAGGATCCAATCCCTGGTCCCCTCTCCGGTTGAGTTCAACACTGATGCAAAGGAACTCCCTTCCACCTCTGTCAGGTCTTCTCCAGGTATGCCCGCCAGTTCACACAGGGTGGGAAATACATCGGTGAAATCAATCAGGGCATCCACTCCCTCGCCCTCTGCCACCAGACCGGGAGCGTTGACTATAAAAGGCGCATTTACGCCATTCTCCGAGAGGTAAGTCTTTCCGCCCCGTGTGGGTATTCCGTTTCTGCTCCCGATGATGCTCCCTGCAGTGCCATTGTCAGTAGTAAAGAAGAGATAGGTGTTTTCCCGGATTCCCAGTTTGTCCAACTCTTTGACCAACCGGTCCACAATATGATCCGTGTAACGTGTCATGGCCTGGTGCTTTTCCATTTTGGTGGAAGCTCCGGGTTCGCGAGGGGTATGTACCAGAGGACCATGGGTCAGTACCATGGGGTAATAGATCAACATGGGATCCTCTTTGTGTTCGTTCATGAATTCGATGATAAAATCCGCAAAAACATCGGGACCAAATCTTCCTTTCCAGACCTTGCTGCCTTCCCTGGTGTGGATGTAAGGATCCCAGTACCGTTCATTGCTGATCTCTTCGTTGCCGCCTTCTCCCCCGGTCCACATACAATATTCATCAAATCCTGCGTGAACCATGGCTTCCGGTTCCAGCCTGAAGTCACTGATCTGCCATTTTCCAGCTGCACAGGTCTTATACCCTGCCTCCCTTAGCACCTGGGCAAAAGTCCGGTTTCGCTCAGGGTCGAACCTTGCCCCGTGTCCCCACCTGGGTACATCAAAATGGTTGATCCACCCGTTAGTATAAGGATAAGTGCCCGTTAGAAGAGCTACCCGGCTCGGAGTACACTGGGGCATGGAATAGGCGTTCTGAAATTCCATTCCAGTGCTGGCAAGCCAGTCAATAGCAGGCGTAATGATGGAATCAGCCCCTGTAACAGAGATCCATTCCTTCCCCAGGTCATCCACCAGGATAAAGAGGAAATTGGGCCGGATACTTTCTTTTTCCTTTTCACTGCCCTGGTTACACCCGGTAATCATAAAACACAAGGTAATCAGTAGTAAAGCTGCTCGCAGATAGTGTTTCATCTTAATCCGTTGAGAAAGAAATAAAACCTGTTTATAAAAATAATCAATTGCTACAAACTGCAGAAACCCGCTCGCACGTTTCGTCTCATGGCAAACCTGGTGAGCTAAAAGAAAAGAGGCACAAGCGACTTGCACCTCTTTTCAATAGTAGTGAGAATATTACTATTTCAGGATATTCAGCTTCCTGATCAGAGACTGATCTTCCACGTTAATGATCATGAAATAGATACCGGCATTAAATTCTTCCAGGTTAATCTGGAGCTGATCATCGAAGTGGTTTTCAAGATAGGCTACTTTTCCTGTCATATCCACGATTCTGATCTGTGATTCTATCAGCAAAGTGCTGCCAAATTCAACGTTCACCAGGTTCCTGGCCGGATTGGGATAGATCGAAATGTCAGATATATTGAACTTCTCTAATCCCACGCCGGGAGTAACTTCCACACTGTGAGTAACTGTTGTGGTTAACTCACCATCGGAAACAGTCAGGCTCAGCTCAAATGCTCCTGTGCTGCTGAAAGTCACATCGGTGATCACCTGATCAGCTGTGGCAATGGTAACACTACCCGCGTCACCGGCAGTAACCTCCCAAAGATAAGTCAGGGTTCCGGGCTCGGGCAGTCCATCATCTGTAACTTCTGCAGTCACAGAAATGGTTGTGCCGTTCTGCGCCGTCGCATCGGCCGTGATCGAAACAGCCGGAGCCTGGTTGGGTAGATCAGGGATCATCTCATTGAAGAAAGTAAGGTAATACTGAACCGTAACAGTTCCGTCCTGAGATACCACAACAAGCATGTCATCGTACGATACAATGCCCATTGCACGTTCAAATCCCGCTTTATCCACTACCGTAATCGTAGCACCTGAAACCGGTACCACATTGTCCATCAGAGTTGCCACGGAGGTCTGATCAGCGATATTGGTAATAATCAGGGCATCCTGATCCACCTCGTATACGCTGGATACCACAAAGGCATCACTGGAGAGTGCAGTGGGCAGAAGTTGATAAGTGATCTTGTCGGTTCCGTTCTGCGCTACTACCTCTATGTAGATGTTGTCGCTGACCTGGGTTTGAACATATACCGTATCGGAGTTCAACTGCTGTAGCGGAACAAGGTTTCCGGCACCGTCAATGACATTCCAGGTAGCTGTGGCAGGCTTCTCCAGATTATCCAGTACGGTGGCCAGTGCAGTCAGGTAGGCAAAGCCCGATACTGTGCCTGTTTCACCTGTAATGTCAACTGTTAAGCCTGATCCGTCCTTGGCTACCAGTGTAGCATTGGAGTCCAGTCCTCCTGCAGTCACGTTCAGTACATATTTGGTAATGTTGGACCCATCCTTGGAGGTTACCACCAGGGTATCACTGTCTGCAAGTAGATCAGCCCCTGTTTTCTCTGAACCATCTGATGTACTTTTCACTAAGAGCGTCTGGCCATCATCAGCTTTGATGATGTTGTTATAGAAATCATCTACAGAAGTGCCATCCACTACTCCCTGTACATCTTCCAAAGTGAATCCATCGCTCACAATGTAGAGCAGTGAACTGATGGTGGACTGGTACTTGGTCACCGGATCCATCACATGGAATCCTATATCCTGGATCACTTCCCAGTCGGTGGTGATATCCTGACCCTTCTTCTCCGCGATCCAGTCTCCTTCGGCATCTATGGTGCCCCAGTTCTCACCTGGAATAAGCACCCCTGCATCTACATGTGGTTTTGCACGTACAGTCAGGTGTTTCCCTGCATTACCTGCGAATTCACGGCCGTTAATGGTCCAGTGTTCATTCACCGGGTCCGCAAAGATGTCTACCAGCTCAAAGTCATTGGGATCGGTGAGTCCTTTGGTTCCGTTAAAAATGGAATCGTTCAGGATCTTAAATATGAAATGATTGTCATTAAACACCTCAGCTGCAGTATTGTTATAACCCATACTTTCATTCCAGGGATTGACTGCCACAGCTTCGTAAAAACCTGCTGCATCCATCTGATCCCTTGAAGGTGTTAGAATGGCATCTGACTCTTCCCAGTTTTCAGCCACCTTATCGGCTCCAAAATTCTGATGGATCCTGGCCATCACAAATACATCTCCCGGTTCCACCATGGGATCCACGTTGGGATCAATTTCAAGTACTGCAGGATTGGCTCTCCACGCCGTGGTATCCTTGGTATACTTCCATCCCGGAACGTATTTCATGTACCGGAAACCATAGTCTTCATCGCTCTCTGTGATGTACTCTTTAATAGCTTCAGCCGGGTTTTTAGTTGTCTTAGACATCACGACCATATACTTGCTCATATCAAGCACCGTGTTCCCTGAATTGACAATCTCCACAAAGGAACCATTTGCCTTATGCCTGGCTACGAACTGCGAGAAGAAAGGATCTGTCTCGTATTTCTGAAGTTTTGAGAAATCCTTTTCCACCTCAAACGTCACATTATATACCATCACGGTGGTATCATCTTCAGCAGTGACCGTAAATACGGTGGTCCGCTCAGTATATCCTCCTCCCAGGGAAATGGCACGATCCATTTCAACAGTCGCATTGATGTCCTCGGCTAATGCCTGAAGTGCAGGTACCGAAGTGGTTCCATAAGGCAATTTTATGGCATAGGATCCTGAGGTAGGATTAAATCCGGGTATGGTATCTCCTTTCCACAGGTCACTAATAAATCCTGGCATATCCGGCCATGTGATGGCTCCGAGCAATGCATTGGTGCTCGCCATATAATCCTCCACATCGATAAAGTACTCTTTGGTAGTGGTTCCATCGGCTCCGGTTACCAATAATATATCCCCTAGTTTCAGATCGGGCCGCTCTATTCCGTCCTCAAACACAATCTCCCAGGAGGCATTACCCGCCTTTTCCAGGTGGGCAAAGAGGGAATCTACACGGGTGGCATAAGGAACCGATCCTATGGTGTCCATACCGGGTTGGTCCTCTGTTACATAATAGGGCATGGACCAGTTCATTTCCTCATCCTGGATGAGAGTGGGGAACACCAGAACCATGTCATCAGTGGGTGGAGAGACCTCTATGGCAAGCTCTATGATTTCCACATCATTTCCGCAAGCATAAAACACAAGCACATCACCCGTCTGGTTGATCACATGTACAGAATCTTCCCAAACTGCATTTTCCATGTAGTCCCAGGCCATACCGGGTCCGATATCGAACTCATCGGTCAGAGAATCGCCCTTCCACAATCCCCAAGGAACTGTGATCTTGCTGTTGTCCAGATCGATAATTACGTTAGAAGAAGCGATTGAAATGGAATAATCACCATGTGTTCCCAGTGTAGTATAGGGTTTACCGGGACCGGCTGCATCTTCCGGGATCACGATCCATTCCGAATCGGATTCGTCTGTTCCACGGGAAGTTTCCCAATTGGTATTTCCCTGCCCGATATTGGCCTTACGAACCAGGATATGGCTATCCGTTGCATCAGCTACACCGGCCACCGGCCAATATTCGCCTCCCAGGGTACCGTTATCCCTGACACCATTGTTGACAGCATCAACAACAATGGAGTCACCATTGGGAAGATGATACCAGATGGCGCTGGGGTATTTCCCCCATAAACGAAAGATCTTGTCGAAAGGGGAAACAGAATCCCATGGCAGGCTGGCCCCACTCTCACTCCTGAAAGCGAGAAGATCTGCAATGGGAAGTACCTGCGTCCTGGTTTGCGGGCTTCCGTCGTCATTAAGGTCCTCCATGACCGGAATAGCCACAAAAACCTCGCCTGGATCCAGGGTACCGCTTAACCTGACCTGTGCTGCTGTATAATCAGCAAAGCTCAGCCTGTTTGGAGGCATACTCTGCAGGGTGAACCTGTCCAGATGCAGAGTGGAATCCCCTACGTTGGTAAGCTCAAAATAGGCTGTTGGCCAGCTATCGCCCCTCCATTCTGTAAAGATCAGATGCCTGACTGTATCATCCTGAGCGGACAACATCAGAAAGGTTCCTGATAACAATAATAGTGTAAGTAGTTTTTTCATAAAATTTAGTTTTGATGAGTAATTCATAATTGATGAGATAAATTTATCGGATTTGACTGTTGCAATTGGAATAACCTGAAGTAAACCATATAAGTAATCATACCAGAAATGTAATAGATCTTACATATCACTTGTGCACCATAATCTTCTTCCATCCTCTCAATTCTGTACCATAATAGGCCCTCAGGAAATAGACTCCATCGGCTAAATGAGACAGATCCACAGAGATCTGCCGGAATAATCCTTTATGCATATCAATTATCCTTCCTTGCAAATCAATAATCTCTAAATATTCAAGATCCTCCATGGCTGAAATATGAAGCTGTTCACCTGCCGGATTCGGGTAGACAGAAAAGCTCATCTCATCAGGTACTGAAGATTCTATTGAAACCGTATCCTCCACAGCGCCATTGGCATATTCGTTGGCCGTAAAATACCATACATCTCCGATTACTACCCTGTCTCCGATAAGTGCATCCACCCTCCAATACAACTTGTCCCCTTTTGCCAAAGGTCCCGGGGTGAGCATGTTGCTTACCTGTTCTCCCCTGAACTCCGGGCTTTCCGGAGTGGCCTGCGCTACCGAGCTGTGGCTGCTACCTGAATAGATCCTGCAAGAGGACGCTTTGTAGGCTGGTCGCCAAGCCAGTATCAGATCCTGCGAATTTGAAGTTCCTCCATCTGCCGGAATGGGATGGGAACATATTGTTTCTCGTCTGCCGGGAATGGGATAGACTGTATCTCCATATTCATAGGCTCCGATATCGTACACACTATCCCTGAACGCATGTGCCGGGAAAAGATCTTCACTGTACACCTCAGTACTTCCTTTATCGATTAAAAGGTCAAAAGAAACCGGCCTGAAATCCCGGTTCACGATATCGTTCAGCATATCCTGGATCTCTTCATCCTGGTAATACCCGTTCCAGTTATGGCTGTGGTCACCCGGTATGGGATAGTCATCCGGATTCATTCCTCCACGGTATCCCGAGATCATGCCGGACAGGTTATTCCTGCAGATGGAGTGCGAGTTTGCCCCATTTGGCGGCGGATTCATCATAACGATCCCCACCTTCTCATTATGGAACACCGTATTGTTGACGATGACATGGTAATCGCCTTTGATCATCAGGCCTGTGGGACAATTCCAGATCACGTTTCCATAGACCATCCCTTTGGTCTGAGTGCCCCAGGGATCCCAGACCCCCGGTAATCCCGTATTCCCTATATCCAGGCTGCCGTCATAACGCATGCCCGATTTTTTACAATCATGCAGCCAGTTGTAGCGTGTAACACTTCCCACCGCCGGCCCAACCATGTACTGGATCATGGAACCGTCATTCTGAAGGTGCCCGATCCCCCACACTTCATTTCCCTCAACAACGTTATTATTACCCGGGGTGATGGATTCTGATGCCCCGGCCACATAGATGGTGTTGTTCCGGAAAACATTGCTCTCCCCTTTGAAATCGACCGTACCCCCCAGCATGTATAGATTGGCACAGGTAAAATCAATGTGCCTCAACAGGTTATTCTCCATCAGGTGGTCGGTTCCATTGAGGTAAAAGGCTTCTCCTTCCGTATATTGAAAAATATTGTTGATCATACGGATATGGTGGCAATTGCCCTCGAACATGGTAATATCCGTAGGCGAATAGTCTCCCAGGATCCGCCTGGCACACGAGGGATAGGAAAATGTGCAGTTCTCAATGGTCAGGTGACTGCAGTCAACCCCGCTGACGGTAGTAGCTGTGAAGTCAATATCCCTGAGAGTAAGATGGTGACATCCATCCAGTATGATAGCATAGGATTGCACCCTGCCCCTGATCTCCAGTGAATCGGGATGGGCTCCATCCTTGGTAAACATGTAAAGCATTTTGGTGGATTGATCGAAATACCACTCCCCCGGTCGATCCAACAGATTGAGCTTACCTTCCAGAAAATAATAGGCATGATCGGGCTTCTGCCAGGTCAGGTATGGATCGGTAAAAGAGGGATCCCAGGTAAACTCACCCGCTCCGGCTTGGTGATAGGTCACCGGCGCCGCAGAGGTCTTAAAGGAGCCCACATTCAGAATAGCGATGGCATCGGTCATATCCAGCCCCGATCCTGCCAGGTTCCGGGCGCCGTCATCGATCATGATCCCGTTGGAACTGCTGGTGGAAGAGTGTCCCCAGGTTCCTGCCTGGTCCCAGAGAGATCCGGGGAGCGGATCGACCTGTACCGGCTGCTGATCCTCGATGAAACCCTCCACATTGGGCCACCGGCAAAGGTTCATCATCTCCCCGTTCACAAACAGTTGCCAGATATCGTGATCCAGTGTGGTTTTGAAGATATTTCCCTCATGAACCTCCCAGGGTGATTCAATGGCTGTTGTTCCGTCAAAGATCACCTCCTCTCCCGGGTAGGCGGTGATTACCTTCTCAGCTCCCTCTATGCCGGAGAAATCGCTGAGTACAACTTCCTCGGAATAGTTGCCTTCAAGCAGATAGATGGTATCTCCGGCCAGCATCGCCACCGCTTTTGAAAGTGTTTTCAAAGGTTGACCGTAACTGCCTGGATTGGTATCAGAACCCCAGGGAGCCATATAAGCCCTGGGCAGGGTTCCGGATCCTCCGCCCGGATCTCCGCCATCTATCTCTTCAAGCACAAGGCTGTCCACCAGCCAGGTGCCCGGACCGTTGTCCGGGAATGCAAATTCCAGGGCCACCAGATGCGATTGGTCGCCTGAAGGTTCCAGGGGATCGATCTCGTATTCATAGACATTATAGTCTGCACCTGTTACCGTAAAATTCTTGGTCTGCTTCACATCCCCGAATATGCGAAACCGAAATCTTTGTCCCACCGGTCCCTTAACAGCCACCCGTGCCACATGGGCTTTTGCTGAATTCAGCCCTGCTATCTGATGCCGGATACCGATCACCTGGGGTCCTCCGGTCCCCACCACATCAATCTGGATTTTCAGCGCACTGTCGCCCTGGAACACCTCATCGGAGATACCCGAAAAGGTCACCACAGAACCGTTGTAGGCCACGTATTCATGATCTTGAGTAATGCCCTGTTCGAATCCCGGATTTGGAATCAGATTTTGAGCACTCAATGGTGCCAGCAAAGCAAAAAACAAAATCAGCATCAGCACCATGTACCACTTTTTTGTCCACATCCTACAGTTTCTTTAATCGTTAGTAATCAGTTCCATCATCTCCGGATAATCCGCATCCAGGTCCTCATACTTCTCTTTGAGAAGGTGCAGCTCCTCTTTCAGCTGATTGGTGATTTCATCGTATCCCGGTTGGCCATATAAATTAGTCATTTCTAATGGATCGTTCTCCAGGTCATAGAGTTCCCAGCCGTCCGGTGTTATCCAACCTGCGGTGGAACCTTTCCTGCCCAGTCCCCTTCCATAAAAGAAGATCAGCTTGTATTGTTCCGTTCTGATCCCGTAATGGGCCGGGACATTGGATCCTTCAATCTGCATCCAGTAGCGGTAATAAAATGAGGTACGCCACTCTTCCTGTGAATGACCCGACAGGTTCTGCCTGAAGCTCCTGCCCTGCATATCCTCCGGTACCTCCATACCAGCGTAGTCCAGAAACAACTCGGCAAAATCGAGGTTGGTGATCATATCGTGACAAACCGAACCCTGTGCAATCTCGCCGGGATAACGGATCAGAAAGGGCATCTTCAGGGACTCTTCATACATCCATCGTTTATCGTAATAGCCGTGTTCGCCCAGGAACATCCCCTGGTCCGAAGTGTAAATCACCACGGTATTCTCCGACAGGCCCGATTCGTCCAGGTAGTCCAGCAACCGGCCCACATTTTCATCAATGGCAGCTACCACACGGAGGTAATCCTTCAGGTACTTCTGGTAGGCGGCCCTGATCCTCTCTTCATCGGTCATCCCGGTCACATCCAGTCTGCCCGTGGGCCACTCTCTTCCATTTTTTCCTTCACTCATTCTTCTGGAAAGATTAAGCATATCCCTTCCAAATGGCCTTGATCCCTCGCTCCTGTGGCTTTTGTCTTCCATCAGGCTCTCAGGTTCAATAAGGGTTACCTGATCCAGCAGGTGCTCATGGCGGGGGGCATATTCCCACAATCCATGGGGTGCCTTGTGATGGCACATTAAAAAGAATGGTCTGGATGAATCCCGGTTCTTCAGCCATTCCAGGGATTTGTCCGTGATCACATCGGTGGCATATCCTTCGTATATATTCCCCTCCTTGCTGTTATCGACCCATTCCATGTCCGGTTCCCTGAAGACCGGATCGAAATATTTACCCTGTCCCGGAAGTACACTGTAGTAGTCGAATCCGCCGGGCTGGGTGTGCAGGTGCCACTTCCCTATCATGGCCGTTTCGTAACCTGCCTCCTGAAGCAGCATGACCACATGCTGTTGTTCCGTGTCCAGGTCATCCCAGAGGGTATATACCCCATTCTTATGTCCGTATTTACCGGTCAGTATGGTGGCCCGGCTGGGGGTGCAGATGGAGTTGGTGACAAAGCAGTTGGTGAGCCTGGCGCCCTCTTGGGCCAACCGGTCTATATTCGGAGTGGGCAGGATCTCCGAGAACCTCAACCCATAGCTGCTTATAGCATGGGTAGTATGGTCGTCCGACATGATGAACAGGATGTTGGGAGGGGAATGGGTTTCACCGCGCTGATTCACACTGCAGCCCCCTCCCAGGAACATGGATCCTATAATTAAAGCTGCCAGATAATGTTGTGTCGTGTGCATCTGTAAACTATTTATAGCCAGGATTATTTGCTGTTTACAAGCCAGGGGATGGAAACCGTAAGAACTTCATCCTGTATGGCATAGCGATGGGGAAATTCCCCGATAATTCCGAAATTCTCCAGGCTCACATCAAACTCTTTGAAACCCACAGCTTCCATCACTTCTTCATTCCTCATACGGAAATCTTTCTTGTCCAGATCCACGAACCGGGGATCCATCACGACACCATGTGCTTCTATTCCATTGGTCTGCTTCAACTCCAGGTCCTTCTCCGCTCCAGGGAACCAGTAGACATTATAGTCCATGTTGTATTCATAGGGTATGGGTTTGGTGCCGGCTTTATGCACGAACATTTTGCCCCATTTGAACACACTGTTGGGAACGAAATCCTCCGATGTGCTGTATATGATATTCCTCCGGATATCCGATTCAGGGATAAAAGTTTGCTGGGGATAGGCCCTGAAATGAAAGGCCCGGGGACAGTTAATGAGCATGTTGTTCTCCACGGTGTTCACTCCCTTGTGAATAATACCGCCGCTTTCATGGATAATGTTATTTGTGATCGTGGTTCCATTCTGCCAGTCATCCATCCTGATCCCCCCTTTGCAGTCGTACAGGTAGTTATACCTGATCAGGTTGTCAGCACCGGCACCAGAAATATTGATACTTGAACCATCGCTTAGCTTCAAAAGGGTACGCTCGGCCCTGTTGTATTCCACGATATTATTCCTGGCATGCAGGTAGGGCATGTAGCGATCCTGCGGCAGGAGGGTACTGTCGATGGTGGACTCGATCTCGTGCCACCGGATGGTCCTGGAAGCTTCATCAAAATTAATCTCAGGTTTCATGAGGATCTGACATCGCACACCACATAGCCCGATGGCTTTGCGGGGCACGTCATGGATGTAATTACGGGAGATGGTGTTGTGACCGCTCTGCCAGGCAAAAATGGCATGGCCGTGCCAGATCACCTCGCCGCAGTGATGGATCAGGTTGTTGGTGATCAGGTTGTTCTTATTTACATCCTTGGTCCCCGGTCCGTACCCGCACAGCAGTATGCCCATATGTCCCACATGGTGGATGTAATTGTTCCGAACAGTAATCTGCTGAGCATGCAAATCGAGACGTATGGCCGATCCTCCGGAGCTAGTGAAGTGACAGGCTTCCACGCTACACCGTTCCGCACCGCGGAAACGCAGCATGGCATTGCCGTAATCGAAAGTGTCCCAGTCATGCTGGATCCCCCACCCTTTCCGGTTCCTGAACCAGGTAGTCCGGTCCCCATGCATAAAGGTCAACCCGCGAAAGTGAATGTCTTTCACAGGGATATCTGCCGGTAGGTCATAACGGATATTTCCTTCCACCCGGATCAATTCCATCAGTTGCGGGGCCACAATCTCCGTCGAAGGCTTGCCTTCCTCAGGCCAGTAATAGATCTTGCCCTCCAGGGTATTCACGCACCACTCCCCTGGCCGGTCCAGGTAGTAGATCACATTTTCCACCCACGCCACACTGTGTTTGGGATTGCTGAAAGGCATGGCATTGGCCTCGTAGGCCAGGTAGGCGATCCGGTTTTCCACATCCACCGACTCCAGGGGAATGCAATTGAGGTTCCATGGGACCGGATTAAAGAATATCTCAATGTCACCCAGGTTCTTCCAGTCACGGATCTCATCGGTAAAGGGGACCTTCCTGAGATGGATCCTGTCCTTGTTGTAATAGACATTCCTGCTGTCGGCCATCCTGATTTCGGTATTCTGCGGCATCCGGAACTCCTCACTTCGGACCCGGGGCAACCGCTTTTCGCCATCAAACAGGGTCCTGAATCCATTCATACCTTCAGGCAGATCTGCCACCCACACATGACCTTCTGCCTTCCCGGGCAGACCCTCTACCGCTTCTTTAAGAAGTTTCCATCCCATGATCGGTTTGCCTGAACTGATCACCGGGACCTCCTCCCCATACGCCTGATAGGTGACAGAGTACCCCTCTCCGGGCGAATCCCGGAGTCCCAGCACCAGGGTCCTTTCAAGGGAGTAAACACCTCCACGCAGATACAGGGTTATATCCTCCCTCAACCCGGAAGCGATCAGATCCCGGATATGGTCCCGGGCCTTTTCCAGGGTTCTGAAGGGCTGTTCCAGGCTTCCCGGATGTTGATCGCTTCCCCGGGGGGAAACATAAAAATCAGCAGCCCTCAACGGTCCGCAGGTAACACCCATCCACAGCACGGCCGGGATCAGGTAACTCCTAATGAATTTATTAACAGGGTTCAATGTCATATCAATCCAGTTTTACTTCATGGTGCAGGGGAGGCCAGCCCCTTTCTTCGATCATTTTTCCGACTCCCCTCAAGGCTTCCAGGTCGTCGGGATGAATGGATCCATCAGCCCGGGGACCAATATTCATCAACATATTGGAACCGGTATACCTTGAATAGGTGAGCCAGTAATAGACCTCTTCAGCAGTAAAATGACGTGCACTTTCATCGTTGATCCATCCACTGGGAACATGGAGTGCATCGCGACCCGTGCACTCCTGCATGACGGTATTTACCTCCCGAAGCTTATACTGGTTGTATTGTTCCCACCGGGTATCATTTTTGTTCTTTCCTACCCATCTCTCCACACGGATCTGGTAACGCTCCTCTCTTCCCGGGGTATCGAACTCATATTCAAAGGGAAGCATAAAATGTTCCGGAGTCAGAAAATCCTCCTCTCCCATAGCGCCTTCCTTGAAAGAGATCAGGCAGTGGGATTGAACGGAGCGTATGAACTCAAAGGTTTCTGACAAGCGTGTATACTCCCCCGGATTCCTGTAGTAAGGACCGATGCCGTCAAACCAGATCCCTCCCAGGGGCCCATAATGGGTCAACAGTTCCTTCAGGATTTCCAGGTTCAGTTCCCGGCGCTCCTCCGTGGTCTTCGCAAATTCGGGAGGTACGTACAGAAAAAGGGCCAGACCATACTTTTTACAGGCCTCTGCCAGTTCCGCCACCAGGTCACGCTTCATGGGGGCATGCATGCTGCTGAAAGAGGAAACAGTGGTATTGAAGTTATAGCACCGGCCCAGATGTTGAGTGGTGAATGTGATGTACTTCATTTTGGCATCCACAGCGAGCTGACAGATCTTTTCCGCATCAAATTCCGGAAGCAGGTACTTGGTGAACAAAAGGCTGTCCCGGTTCCCCGCCTTCTCATAGTCCGAACGGCTCACTCCCACATAATCCAGCAGCCGGCCGGGGGCATCCCCCCGGGCCCATAACAGGTAATCGGCTTTCCCGTTTTCACAGAGACTGGCCAGGTTCAGGTGAACGAACATGCCAAATTTAGCCTCCTTAAACCAGTGTTGGGAAGCCTTCCTGGGGCTCTCCTTATAGAGATCCTCATATCCGCTGAGCCAATAAGGGAGATCACCGGAGGGTTCAGAGGTGCAGGAAACAGTCAGCCGCAAAAACAGGCCGACAACTACTATTAAGGTCATATTTCTCATCATCATATCATTTTGACAGATCCAGTTCACCGTGGATAATTATTTCATTCTCAAGTATTAGTCCGAACTTATTTCAGGAACTCGTTTATAACTTCCAACTGAGGCCACCTGGTCCAGGGATCATTTGATCAATCCTGCCTTATGCTCCCAGGGGATATTCCGGTCAAACAGGGTCACATATTCAGTGTACCCGTATCCTTTCACCGACTCCTGCTTCCACTTTTCCAGGTAGCGGTCGTACACTTTTCGCATCTCTTCCAGTGACTTCGCCATTTCAGGCTCTCCGGCAAGGTTCGCTATTTCGGGGCATGCCGCATCCAGATCATAGAGCTCCTCCGCCGGATCCATCCCTTCCCCGTAATACCAGTAGATGTACTTGTAGTTGTCCCGGATGACAGTCATGCTCTGGGCTGTTTTCTCCCCCCAGGCCTGGATAAACAATTGATCCTCTTTTACCTGAGTGTCCGGATCCTGCAACAGGGGCACCAGGCTCACACCATCCATGTGGTCCGGGACTTCCAATCCCGCCATTTCCAGGATGGTTGGGGCCATATCGATATTCCCGGTGAGTGCGTGTGTCCTTAATCCATTGCCGGCCGAACTGCTTCGTGGATCGTAAATGATCAGGGGTGCCCGGCTGCCCTCTTCATAGGGAAGCACTTTGCCACCGAAACCATGGGAACCACAAAAGTATCCGTTGTCAGAAGTAAAGATCAGGATGGTATTTTTCACCAGCCCCAGGGCCTCCAGTTCATCCAGGATCATACCTACGGCCACATCCACACCGTAAATCAACTGGTAATACCTGGCCAGGGCTTCATCGTATTTTTCAGGCACCCATCTTTTCCCGAGCTTCTTGAACTGGCGGTCGGATTTGGACTGTTCCGGAAGATGCAGCGAGGCATCGATCCCGTAATTACATGGTTTGGTGAAGGTGTTTCCGGCATATACATTGTCAAAGGCCGGATCAGGACTTACCGGATTATGGGGGGCTTTGAAACTGACGGAAAGGCAGAAAGGCTGACCGGTTTGAGACGATTCCCGTATAAAATCCACAGCTGCGGCTCCCAGCGCACCGGAGACATGGGGATATTCTTCTGCATATTCCGCCACATATTCATTGTCGGCCGTTTTATATTTTCCCTGACCCGGCCATCCCCTCCACCAGTCAAACTGATCCATGGGCATCCGTTCCCTGGAGTGCCAGTTACTGTTGGATTTGGAACCGGGAGGTACCACCCCGAATCCAAATTTTCCTGCAAATCCTGTTCGGTATCCAGCTTCCCGGAGCAGGACCGGGTAGGATTGATCAAATTTATCCCGAGTGAGAGGTCCGTGCATGAAATTACACCCGGTCTTGAACTCATACATGCCGGTCATGATCGTGGCCCTGCTGGCCATGCAGATAGCCGTGGTGTTGTAGTAGTTGGTAAAAACCAATCCTTTTGAGGCAATTTCATCGATCCTGGGTGTAAGGATCTCACTATTCCCCATACACCCCATCGCGTCGAACCGCTGGTCATCCGTCAACAGGAAAATGATGTTGGGTGGGGGGGATTCCATAGGGCCACCGCATCCTGCAAGTACCACGACCAGAAGCACCCAAACCTGCAAGATCCATCGTTGGTTAATCTGTCTCATCATAATAGATCCATTCCCGGTGGTTATGGAGATGTTTATTCCTGGTCGCTTCACTGGTATAATCCTCAAAAAAACGCTTGCCTCTGCTTGTTTTCCAGAATGAATGCTCCACGGTAACCGGGGTGAATCTGGAGGCTATCTCCAGCAACTCCTTTTTTGCCTCCTGATGCTCAGGGATATTCTCAGCCCTGATATACCCTTCACGGAACCGGTGGGGACCTGTGAAGCAGAATCGGCCCTCGGGCAGGCCCAGCATGGGATTGATCACTTCCAGCAAGTAGTTCTTGGTCCGGATCACCTGTGAAGAGGAGATATAGCCATATATCCAGTCACGGTGCGAATCACTCTTCCCGGTCAGGAAGGGAACCAGGCTCCGCCCGTCAAAGGAATAGCCCCCGGGTACATTGGCTCCTGCAAGTTCCGCCAGCGTAGGTGCAATATCTGTGAAATCGGTCAGTTCGTCTGTGGCTCCGCGTTTTACCACCTGGTAACCGGAGATCACATTGACCACGTGACATCCCCTTTCCACACCCCGTGTTTTGGCGGTAACCGCCGTACCATTATCCGAAGTGACGATAAAGAGGGTATTCTCCCTGATGCCCAGTTCATCCAGTTTTTTCATCATCCTTCCAAGGAGAAAATCGATGTACTCATTGAGAGATTTAAATCGTGCAACCATTTCTGCCGGATCCGACTTTCCCATTTCACCCACTTCCCCCCTGAACGGATTAGTGGTGATCCCCTGCCGGGTTCCATGGGGCGCCACACAGGGCCAGTAGGCAAAAAAGGGTTTGTTATCTGCCACAGTCCGTTCCATAAAATCGATCAGGAAGCGGTTGCAGATTTCAGGACCGAAATCATCGGGTTGGGTGTAAAGTACCTGCCCGTTCATGATCAGTCCAGGGTTCCAGTAACGTGAAGTGGTGGTCTTATTTTCCATACCGCCATTCCATCCGGTGTAATTATCACATTGCTCCATCAGGCTTTTGCCGGACCAGATACAGTACTCCTCAAACCCTCCCTGTTCCTCGTATGGCCGGATGGCGCCCTCATGCCACTTACCGGCAATGGCCGTGGCATATCCCGCCTCCCTGAGAAGCCGGCCTATGGATGGGAAATCTTCAAGAAACCAGGCACTGCGCTCATTGATCCACATGCCGTTCTGGTAGACCCCGGTGGCATTGGCATACCTTCCGGTGACCAGTTCCACCCGGGTGGGTGCACACATGGCGGCCGCATAACAGGTTTTGAACATCACTCCTTCAGAGGCCAGTTTATCCAGGTTAGGAGTGTTTCCGGCATGTTCCATCCCTTTAGGAGTATAGGGTGCATAGCAGCTGAACATATCGGGGGAGACATCATCCAGCAGTACCAGGATGATGTTGGGTCGTTCTCCTGCTTGAAGATTCATAGAGGTAAAAAACAACAAGCATGAAAAAATGATACTTCTGATCTCTTTTGGTCTCATAATACAAGTATATTGGATATTCAGCCAAGGGTCGCATGAGCCTGCACACCATCGTGCCACATATCTTTCAAAAGGTGTAAAATTCCGTACATCTCCCCCATGTATTATCAATTACATCAATTGTATGATTCCTGCTATTCGCATAAACTCCGGCCCAGCCCTTAATTCATATCTTTGTTCCCAAAGGAATGATTGAATGCCCGGATACAAAATACATAGGTTCTTTTTGCTCCTCCTGGTGACAGGGATAGTGACGCTGATGGGGTGTACCAATATTTATGACCAGGATAAATACCAGCATCCCGACTGGCTTGCAGGAAAGCTCTACACCCAGATATCAGCCGAAGAGAACCTCACCACATTTAAAAAGTGTCTTGAACTGAGCGGCTACGATACCATTATTGACCGGACAGGAAGCTTTACGGTATTTGCTCCTAACAATGAAGCCTTCACACACTATTTTTCTGATCATCCTGAATATGGCGGGGAACCTGAAAACATCCCACACGAAGAACTGACAAATCTGGTAAAGATCCACATCATACAGGATGCCTGGACCCTCAACCAGATCCAGTTACTGGATGTGGGCGGCTGGATCGACCCGAATGACCCTGCCAACAATAAACCCAGGGGATACAAGCGTCAGTCCATTTACCGGGATCCCGATGTGAAGTATTGGGTCGACTACCAGGACGGTAACTATACCATCGTCGACTCCACCCAATCCAGCGATTACAGGATCGTCTATTCACGTTCCAGGAAATATGTCCCCATCTTTTTCCCGGAGTTTTTCAGTGTATTCGGGTTGTCAGGGGAGGATTATGATTTCTATTTCAACAGGCCTTTTGACAACACCACTATCCACTATGTGAATGCCAAAGTACTGGGCGAAGAGATCTTTGCGGAAAACGGGTTCATTTTCGAAGTGGATCAGGTGGTGGAGCCTTTGAAAAATGTGGAGCAGGTACTGCACTCTCCCTCCCCGGGAAGATCTTATCAGTATATGATCAACCTGCTCCGGTTGTTCCCTGACTTCAGATCGGACCTGGATAAGACCCGGAATCAACCTGCCGCCAAAGCCGGGCTGAACTTTGATACGCTCTATATCCTCAATTATTCTGACCTCCCATATAATATACATGAAGAGCTCACAGGTCCCAACACCAATGTAGAAGAGTATACCCTGAGGTATCATAATGGATTTCTGGCGCCTACGGATGATGCTTTTAACACATTTATCCAGGATATCCTGACCGCCAGCAGTGGTTTTCCACGCTGGGGCAGTTATGAGTCCATTCCCCGGGAGGTAAAAAGGATCATCATCAACAACCACATGACCGAAACACCGGTCTATGCCACAGATATCCGGGAAGGATTCTATTCGGGTGAGGGTGACCTGGTGAAGATCCAGGAGGATATCATCCAGGAGAAGTATTATGCCAGCAATGCCACTTTTTTAGGCATCAGCGAAGTAGTTGTCCCCAGGGCATTTACCAGTGTGGCCGGACCCGTATACCTTCGGCCGGGATACTCCACCTTTCTTTATGCCATTGAATCGGCCAAAGTGCTGCCAGCCATTAAAAAAGAGGAGGCCAATTACTCCTTCTTTATCCTGTCGGACAATACCATGTATGAGGACTCTTCCCTGATGGTCTACTGGAAGGATAAGGATGCCAACAGGTATGACTTAAAGGCCTATGACAGGATTAATGAAAAGATGTTGAAAATGTCCTCCAAGCTCCTCTCTAAAAGGCTACTGAACCAGATTGGAGTCTCGGTACCTGACGGAAGTGCCAACAAGGAGTTTATCGAAAACCTGGCCGGCAACTTCATTGTATACGACCATATAAATATGGGGGTTCGTGGAGGTTCAGCAACAAAATACGGTTTCAACGGGGATTCTGTGATCACTAATACCGCCCGTGAGATGGAGGAGAAAGCCGATAACGGAGTTACCTATGAAGTCGGGGGTTGGTTTTACCCTCCTAACTATAATATGTATACGGCGCTTACCTCAAGAGTCAAGTTTCTGGAGCTGATGGAAAAGGCGGGTATGTATAACGGGAACACCTATTCATTTAATTTCAATACGGAAGGAGATAACTATACCCTCTTTGTACCTTCCGATTCCGCACTGGAGGAATCCGGTGCAGACACTCTTTCAGTCGTAGAACTGGATCTGTTCCTGAGATACCACTTTGTGAAAGGGGATTTGATCTTTACCGACGGGAAGAAATATTCCGGGGATTACCCGACCATGAGGGTCGATGAGTCCTCCACATCCCTCTTCACAAAATTCACTCCACTCGAGATCGTGACCGGTGCCGATTACCTGGAGGTTTTTGACAGGCAAGGAGTAATGCTGGGGCATATCGATGAAGAGGAAGGTAAAACCAATGTGATGGTCACCTCCAATACAGTGGATGGATCTACCTCCCCATTTGACAACATTACCAATGCCGTCATTCACGATATAGATTTTGTGATTCGAAAATAACCCGGAAAGGATGAACCTGGAAAAATTCCATAGAAACAAATTGACCGCCAGAAGGTTCTTGACCGGGATCTTACTGGTGGCAGGAATTTCCATGGGTTCACTCTCCCTTCTGGGGCAGCCCAAATCGATCGTCAGGGGTTCGGTACTGGATGACGCCAACGGGGAAGCGGTTATAGGGGCCACAGTGGTGGAGTATGATGCCGACCGTCGGATTATCGCAGGAACAGTGACCGATGTGAACGGATTCTTCCAGATCTCGGTGAGTGATCCCAATGCCCTTATGGTCATTAGCTGCATTGGGTATACTGCTAACGAGTTTCTTCTCAACGAACGTCAGTTGCTGGAAGTCAAGCTTGCTGCAGAGACCATAGGGATTGAGGAGGTGGTGATTGTTGCTGAGACCAGCAGTGATCCTCTGACCAATGTATCCGAAAGGGACATTACCAGTTCCAGGGTGAAAGTGGATATGATCGATTCCAAGCACATCGGTGCCACCTCTGCAGAAGAGGCACTTCAGGGACAGATCTCAGGTGTGGATATCATGGCCTCATCGGGTGATCCGGGAAGCGGATCGCAGATCGTGATCAGGGGACTGGGTTCACTGGGAAGTGCCAAACCTTTAATTGTGGTGGATGGTGTATCCATGGACATTCGCATTGATGATGATTTTGACTTCGGCGGGGCCGACCAGGAAGATATAGGCGACCTGGTAAACATTGCTCCTCAGGACATCAAATCCATTGAAGTGCTGAAAGACGCAGCTTCTGCAGCCGTATGGGGTTCCAAAGGAGCGGATGGAGTACTCCTGATTGAAACTTTCCGGGGAAAAAGAGGCAGGACTAAGTTTGACTACCAGGGAAAGTATACCTTGAATATCCAGCCTCCTGCCATCCCTATGCTGAACGGAGATGAGTATATTATGCTTCAGCTGGAAGAGCATCACAACGCACTGGGTGCCTATAAGATCCCTGCTGAGATTGCCTACGATCCCGATTATGAATATTTTCATAATTACAATAAGAATACGGACTGGCTGGGAGCCATCACCAGGCCCGGTTTTATTAACGACCAGTACTTCAAAATATCGGGAGGAGGAGGTAAAACCAGGTATTTCACTTCGCTGAACTATCAAAAGAACGACGGTACTACACTCAATACTTCCCTGCAGCGTATCTCTACCCGGATCAACCTGGATTATGACATATCTGATAAACTCAAATTTTCGGTGAATTTCAGTTATACCAACAGCCTGAAAGAAGACAATTATATCAGAAAGATAGACCTGGGAAACGGACTGGCAAAAGTGAATGTGAGGGAGATGGCCTATGTGAAAGCACCCAACATGAGTATCTATGAATATGATGAATTCGGGAGTCTGACGGGTGATTTTTTCACGCCTATAAACAGTTACCAGGGTGATGGGATCACCTACTATAATCCGGTAGCCATCACCAGCCTGAGTACCAATGATGCCCTTCAAAACACGGTTCTGAACAGTTTTCTGCTCTCCTATAACATATTCTCCTGGCTCAGATTCAGGGAGACCATCTCCTTTCAATACCTGAATGAGAAACGGAACAGTTTTCTCCCATACAATGCTGTGGGTGCTGACTGGCTGAATAGCCTGAATAACGAAGCGAATGAATTTAATTCGGTGGATGCAAAGATCACTACCCGGAGTCAGTTTTTCATCATTCCCAGGATCAATGAAAAGCATACGCTTTCAGCCATGGTCATGTGGGAAACAGATCAGCGTACAAAGAATTTCAGTGCCATTAAGAATAGCAGGAGCCCGAGTTTTGATATTGCAGATCCGGCATCCAATGCCATCATGGCCAGCATCAGGTCGGGATCCAGTGAATTCAGGGCTATTGGAGCTCTGGGAAGTCTCAACTATAAACTCCTGGACCGCTATATCGCCTCTTTCAATCTACGTGCTGACGGGAGTTCAAAGTTTGGTGAAAACCGCAGGTGGGGGTATTTTCCGAGTATGTCACTGGGTTGGCGATTCTCTGGTGAACCTATTCTTCAGGACCTGTCTCTTCTCTCCGATGGAAAACTCCGCGTCAGCTACGGACAAACCGGCAGAGAACCTAATAATCCCTATGACCGGCATGCCATATACAATACCTTCAATCCCAGTCATTATATTGATAATCCTATTGTCGTTCCCACTCAAACGCAGCTTGCCAATTTAAAATGGCAGATGGTTTCCTCCTGGAATCTCGGTCTGGATGTGGGATTGTTTAATAACAAATTGTCACTTACCGCAGAGGTATACAGAAAGGTGACCGAAGATCTCCTGTGGGAAAAATATGAGATACCCAAGTCTTCGGGATTCAAAATACTAAAATGGTATAACGGGGGAGAGCTTGAGAACCAGGGATGGGAAATATTCGTGCGGGCCAATCCGGTCAAAAAAGGCAATCTAAGAGTAAATCTGAACTTCAATATCTCTCAGAACATCAACACATTCCTTAAGTTCCCTGGAAACTTTAATAACGAAGTGTCCACTACCATTGGAAATGGACAGTATCCCCGGAAAGCCAACGTGGGAGAGCCCATCGGATCATTCTACGGGTTCCAATATGAGGGAGTCTGGCCCTCCACAGAATTGGTGATAGCCACCGATCCCGATGGCAAAATACTCCGGGATCCCAATGGCGATCCGATTCCGCTTACCTACCTGGGCACCTACACTTTTCAGGGCGGTGATGCCAGGTATGTGGATGTCAACAAAGATGGAGTGATCGATCTGAATGATGTGGTGTATCTGGGCGATTCCAATCCTGATTTCTTTGGTGGAATGGGTGGTGTGGTCATCTGGAAAGATTTCAGGGCTTCTTTCCAGTTCCTTTACAGAACGGGATACCAGATCGTAAACGAGATTGCATTAAAAACAGAAGGGATGCTGGACAAGCATAACCAGAGTAAAGCGGTGCTGCACAGGTGGCGTGTGGAAGGTCAGGATGAAGAGGGCATGCTTCCCAGGGCCTACCTGGATCATCCGGCCAACAACCTGGGTTCGGACCGCTATGTGGAAAATGGGGACTTCCTTCGGTTAAATAACCTGACTCTCAGCTATAGTGTGAATAAGAGGATTTGTAACACGCTTCATATTGATAATATGGATGTGGCGGTAACCATGCGAAAGATAATAACGTTTACAAACTATTCGGGGCAGGACCCGGAGATCCCGCAGGACTCAAGCGATCCCTTCTGGTTCGGCACCGATAAGGCGAGGACGCCTACACCCAAGGCATTTACCCTGAGTATTGCTGTCGGATTTTAATTAAAGAATGAAGTGAAAACTATAAAATACATAATCATCCTTCTCCTGGTCCCGGTGCTATCCTGTGATCAATGGCTTGAACTGGTTCCTCCCAACGGCCTGGTACAGGACGAATACTGGAAAACCAAGGAAGATGTGGAGGCTACCTTAATGGGAGCTTACCAGCTCTTCAACCAGATGGATGAAAAGCTCTTTCTCTACGGGGAGATCAGAGGAGATATGATAACCCGTGATAATAACACCCCTAACTATATCAACTCCATCATAGAAGGAAATATCTACCCGGATAATAAGCTGTGTGATTGGTCCGAATTCTATGAGATCATCAATTTATGCAACAATGTACTGAAATACAATCCCCTGGTTTTTGAGATAGATAATACCTATTCAGAGTTCCATATGAAGGGGGTTGAATCAGAGGCACTCTTCTTAAGGAGCCTGGCCTACTTCTACCTGGTGCGGATCTTTAAAGAGGTGCCGTTTGTTACCGAACCTACGGAATCGGACAACGTGGAGTTTTACCTGCCCAAATCGGATGAACCGGTGATCCTGGAATCCATTAAGGAAGATTTGCTGGAGGCGAGGAAATATGTCAGAGAAGAGTACGGTTCACTGGAGAACAATATGGGCAGGGCCACAAAAAATTCCATCAATGCTCTTCTGGCGGATATCAGTCTCTGGAGTTTTGAATACCAGGCATGTATCGAATATATCGAAGAAATTGAACAGAGTACCGTTACCCTGGTCTCCAGTGGTAAATGGTTCACCATCTATTATCCCGGGAATTCACTGGAAGGCATTTTCGAACTGCAGTTTGACAGTTACCTGGATCAGGACAACTCCATGTATAAAGTAACGTATACGGAGGACAAATATATGGCCAGTCTCCGGGCCATTGACCGCCTGTCCCTGGAAGAAACCGGGGAGATTGTGCGTGGAGAGGGCTCCTATCGTAACTCCGATTCCAAAATCTGGAAATATTGCGGTGCGGCTCCCGATGGAAAAAGCCTGCGGCCCAGTTCAGACAAGGCCAGCGCAAACTGGATTGTTTACAGGTATGCCGACATTATGCTTATGAAAGCGGAAGCCCTCTCTCAGATGGGTTCATTTCAGCAGGCCATCAAGCTGGTGAATGAGATCAGGAGCAGGGCATTGATGGATGAGAAGGCAGCCCCTCAAAGTGCGGAAGCATTTGAAGACCTGATCCTGGAAGAGCGTGCTAAAGAGCTGGCTTTTGAAGGAAAGAGGTGGTTCGATCTGTTGCGAATGGGCCGCAGGAACAACTATGCCAGGAAGGAAAAACTGATCTCCATTATTATTGAGAATTTTCCCTCCAATAAACGTCTGGTCCTGGCATCAAAACTAACTGATCCCCTGGGCTGGTATCTGCCCATTGAGGATGAAGAACTGGAAAACAATAACCAACTGGAGCAGAATCCCTATTATGAAGGTTATTAAAGATATATGTTGTTCCTCCTTGTTGGGATTGCTCTGCGGGACCCTCCTGCTGACATGTTTTTCTTCCTGTGAGCCAGGCCAGGGAAACTCATCCTTCCTGGAGGAGGATATCATAACCATTTCCCGGTATATTGAAGACAACCAGAAGAAATACTCTCATTTCTGGGAGCTGCTGATCTCCACCGATATGAAAGGTGCACTCACAGCCTACAATCCCAACGGAAACGGGTACACGCTCTTCATGCCAAACAATCAGGCCTTTGAAAAATTCATACAGGAAAACGAGTCCTATAGCAGTTTTGATGCATTGCTGGACGACCATGACTTTTCGGACCTCCTGATCAGGTATCACCTGGTGAACAGGAGCTTCCAGACCAACGATTTCCCTTTTGGGGCCTTACCGGACACTACGTATACGGGCGATTTTCTCACCATAGGATTCAGCAGCACCCTGGATTCCACAACATACAAAGTCAACAATGTGGCCCCTGTGGTGGAATCCAACATTGAATTGATCAACGGATATATCCATGTGATCGATGAAGTGCTGAAGCCGGTGGCTTTCAGCAGTTATGACTGGCTGCTCCAGAATGAAGATTACTCTATCCTGGCTGGTGCATTGACACTCACCGGATTGGCCGATACTATGGGGATTATGACCTATAACCGGTATGGAGAGCGGGTAAAGAACCTCTACACGGTGCTGGCTGAGCCCGATTCCATTTATCATAAAAAGGGTATTCACAGTTTGGATGATCTGATCCTGATGTATAATTCGCCTGGAAGGGAATATGACGATGTGGAGAATGACCTGTACCAGTTTGTGGCTTATCATATACTGGAAAACAGCTTCTTTCTGGATGAATTCAGTGGTGTAAATAACTATAACTCCTATGCCAACGCACCCGTACAGATCAGTGCGGACTATGAGATCAGGATCAATGCCGGGGTGGACACACTGGACATCCTCATTGAGGAGTCGGATACGATTATCATTAACTATGTGCGACTGGATATGGTAGAGAGCAATATCCTCACAAAAAACGGTGCTATACATGTGCTGAAGGACGTGATGGAACTTTTTGTCCCGGCCCGGACAACAGCCACGTTTCAGTTTTTTGAAGAACCACGTATCGATGAACTGAAGAATGAGCCGGGAGAACATGAGCTTATCGATCCGGAAACCCTGGAAGTACTGGACTGGACCGGACCCGAGAGTATATATTATATCAAATCCGCCTCCGGGATCCCTGCAAACAGCAACGATTATATTGAGATTGAAGGCAACTTTACCCTGTCTTACACGATTCCTCAAATCCTACCCGGCAAGTATACAGTGAGAATTAAAACCCAGCGAAGTAATTCTGAAAATGCCACCATCCAGGTATACGTCGATGGCAAAAGAATGGGAAGCAGTTATGACCTTTCATCAGGAGGAAATCCTTACAACACGTTTACTGTGGGAAGTGTGGAGTTTTTCGGGTATGACGAACACCTGGTTTCCATCGAATCGCTGCTGCCCGGAAAGCTAAGCTGGGATTTTATACAATTTACACCTGAATAGAAGAGATAGATGAAAGTATTTAGAGCTCATATCCTTCTTCTTGTACTCCTTCTCCTGCTTTTTTTAGCAGGATGTCAAAAGGAGTGGGACACTCACTATCTGCCTGCCGAATCCACTGTTAATTTACCCATGTGGGACCAACTGAAAGAGAACAGCTCATTTTCCAACTTTGTGGAGTACATGGAGACGACTAAACTGGATCTCCTTTTCGAAAGCAACCAGCAGTTCACCCTGTTTGTACCCAACAACCAGGCATTTGATGCTGTACCCGACTCCATTGAGATCAACACATTCATCCTGAATCACCTCATCTCTGCCAATGTGATTAATATCAGGGTGGTGGAGCAATTTAAAAAGTTGCAGACGCGGTCAGGGAAATTTGCTTTCATTGAACACCACAACGGGGAATATACCTTCGATGGAAAGGGGATCATCTCATCCAGTCCCCTTTACCTGGATGGAAGGTTTTATGAGCTTGACGAGCTTCCCATGGCTAAACCCAATTTCTATGAGTTTTTTGACCTGAAGCTGCCTGTAATGAAAGATTACGTGGATTCACAGGACTCCGTATTCCTGGATAAAGCACTGAGTACGCCTATAGGATTTGATGAGCATGGAGATATCATCTATGATTCGGTATTTACCATAAAGAACCTGTTTGAGAGTTACTATTTCCCGGTATCGCAGGAATCCAGGGAGGAATTTGCCACGTTTGTACTCTTCACGCAGTCACAATACGAGTCAGCCCTGAATGAAATGGCCCAGGTATTTGGAGGTAGCTTTCAAACCCATGAAGATATTCCCATAGCATGGCAAAACCGGGTACTGTTTCCGAATATTCTGGAGAATGGTGTATTTCAGGATATCCTGACCCTGGATCAATTGTCAGATCCCAACCTGATTAACATCAACGGCAAGTTCGTAAATCTGGATATTGGTAAAATTGACCCGGCCTCCCAGGTCCTTTGCAGCAATGGTGTGATCTACCATTTTGAAGATTTCAATGTTCCCGAAGAACTCTACCTGGGAGAAAAGAAGATTGAAGGTGAATGGCTGATCGATTCAGTGGGTCAGGGGAGGTACGCATGGAAGGAGGATGTGAGCGTGCTGGGAGTCAACGTGGAACCCATTGAAACGAAGACCGATTTTGCCTCTGAAGGATCCATGGTTTCTATCGTGCTGGGGAGGAATTTTTCGGACTCCTATTCTGTCGAATTCACTTTCCAGGATATTTTCCCTGGCCGGCACCGGCTTGAATGGCGCGCCAACTACAGACCTTCTGGTATTTACGCGGTCTATGTAAATGATCTGCAGGTAGGGCAGTTTGATGTGTACAACTTCAGGTATTCCATCCCCAGTGTCACCGGGGAACGGTTTGCCCCTGAAAACGGATTTAACCGGGTCGATTTCCTGGTGGAGCATCTGACCGATTATGGAGATGTGAAGGTAAGGTTCGAATTTGTGGATGGTGGGATATCATCCGATAACGGATTTAATATCGATTATGTATCACTGATCCCCTATCCTGAAAATTGATCTCTGATCACACGAAAATGATGCACAGGCTTTTCTCACATATCATTCTACTTTTTCTCTTCCTCCTTGGATTGGGAGTTCCCCTGTATGGCCAGGATTCACCCGTGCAAATTGAAGGCGTGATCCTTGGTATCCATAAAACACCTGTTCCGGGAGTATCGATCTCTCTGGAAGGGATCCTTGCCACACCAGCGGTCACCGATTCCACGGGTGCATTCGCCGTGTCAGCTCCCCACGGGGACCTCTATTTGCTTATCTCTCCACCAGGTAACTACAAGAATAAAAGGATCTTCCTGAATCAACGCACCCAACTGGAGATCACCCTCATTCCCTCAGATATGAGCGACGGACAGGATCCGGCGGTTCATCTCTTTTATGAGCAAAACCGGGGTGATTTTGTTTCAGCTGCCAGTTTTCCGGGTACTTCGTTGCTACAGAAGCTTCCCGATCAGGCCATCGGGAGTTATTTCAAGGGTACTGTTCCGGGCTTATGGGGTACGGGAATATCAGGTATGCCGGGAAGCGGAGCAGTCTCCTTTCTCCGGGGAATCAAATCCATGAATGGCAATACCCAGCCTCTGGTTGTGGTGGATGGATTACCGCTGGATCTTCCCAACATCATGCAATCGCTGCTGGATGGATACAGTTACAATCCCCTGTCAAGCCTGAATCCTTCCGACATTACGGGGATCACTGTGGTTAAAGACTATCTGAATGCTCCCATTTTTGGTATGCGGGGCTCAAATGGTATTGTGTTCATTGAAACCCTCAAACCCACCGAAGTGGAGACGATGATCGATGTATCCATGAAAACCGGGATTACCACTTCGCCCAACCATATTCCGCAGCTGAATGCCGACCAGTACCGGACCTATTCCAAAGAAGTACTGATGACTTCCGGATTCCACGAAGAGTCGTTCAGCAGCTCCTATCCGGGTTTGTTTGCCGCTGAGGGTGACGATCACTACCAGATGTACCGGCACAATACCAACTGGCAGGATCTTGTGTTCCGGAATGCCCTGCTGTATGACCTTTATCTGAGGATCCTGGGTGGCGATGAAATTGCCAGGTACGGATTATCGGTGGGCTACCTGAACCACCAGGGCATCGTGGATCAAACCCATTTTGACCGGTTCAGCGTCAGGTTTGTGGGTAGCTTCAACATGTTCCAATGGCTGCGCTTTAATGTCAGTTCAAGCCTGACAAGCAATGCATCCTCATTGAAAGAATCATCACGTGTTACTCAAACAAGTCCCATTTTTACCGGATTGAGTAAGAATCCCATGATGATCCCGTACAGGTTTGATGAGGAGGGAAATCAACTGCTTGCCCTTCAGGATGTGGAGGAGCTGGGGATCAGCAATCCCCTGGCAGTCATCGAAGGCTTTGAGGCCATCAACAGAAACAACAGGTTCCTTACCAATTTCAGAGCGGAAGCCGAAATCAGCCGTGCACTTAAGTTCAATACACTTGTGGGTATCAATTTCAACTCTCTGAATGAGGACATCTTCATGCCGAACCTGGGTATGGAACTCTATTTTAATGAGGAGGCTTACAATGCAGCTAAATCCCTCTCCAATTATTTCTTTGCTTTTTCCTCCGACAATTACCTGAACTATTCGAAGGTATTGGCCGGAATTCATTCCCTTCAGGTAAATACCGGTTTGAGGATCAATTCAAACAGGTTCCAGTCTGACTGGGGCATCGCTAAAAACTCCCACGAAAGTGACGAATACAGGACCCTGCAGAGCGGCATGTCCAATTTACGAGAGATGGGAGGCATCAATGGGCGCTGGAACAGGCTGGCACTATACAGCAATCTCATCTACTCCTTCAGAGAGCGGTATGTGCTGAACCTCAGTATTTCCGAGGAGAACTCAACCCGAATAGGTCCGGCAGCCGAAAACGTCACCTTCATTCAAGAAGTACCCTTCGGGCTTTTTTATGCAGCAGGTATAGCCTGGAGGATCTCCAATGAATCCTTTTTCAAGAACCATCTGTGGATCGATGAATTGAAACTGAGGGTAAATTACGGCAAGACCGGAAATGATGATATTGGGAATTACGCTGCTTTCAACTATTTCTATCTCACCCATTACCGTAATACCACCGGGGCTGTACCCGGACCTGCAACGGATCAGTCGCTCTCTTTTGAAGAGAATTACCAGCTAAGTACCGGTCTTGATTTTGTGAGCAGGGGGAACCGCCTGGCCATCAGTGCGGATCTTTTCAGGCACAGAACAGACAACCTGTTGCTGCAATTTATGCAACCTTTCTACCTGGGTCACGAATCCCTTCCCATCAACAGCGGCTCCATGGAGAATGCAGGCTGGGAGCTCCAGTTGTCAGGCAGGATCCTTCAAACAAACCGGTTCTCCTGGGACGCATGGATGAATGTAAGCCAGTTTAACAACAGGATCCTTGATATTGAAGGGGGAGAGGTAATTACTCCTTTTGAAGGCGGCTGGTATAGTTCCAGGGAAGGGGAAGCAGTACTTACTTTCTATGGATATCAGTATGAAGGAGTCTACTCCACTTCGCAGGAAGCAGCTGAATCAGACCTTTCAAACAAAGATGGGATTCCGTATGGAGCCGGAGATGCCAGATATACCGATCTCTCCGGTCCAGATGGCTTGCCCAACCATCGCATCGACGAGTATGACAGGACCCTGATCGGTTCACCGATCCCTGAATTCTACGGGGGCATGGGAACCAGATTAAGTTATGGGAACTGGTCCATGGATATAGGATTACAATGGGTGTATGGAAATGAAGTGTTTAATTACCTCAGGTACCAGAACGAAAAGATGACCGACCTGTCCAACCAGAGCAGTGCAGTACTGAACCGGTGGAGTTATGAGGGGCAGGAAACCAGCGTACCCCGGGCACTCTGGGATGATCCCCTCCTTAACTCAGCCTTTTCCTCCCGCTGGATAGAAGATGGATCCTACCTGAAACTGAAAAACCTGACACTGGGATACAGGATTCCGGACCGTTTCCTTTTCTTCCGTAATGCCGAGGCCTTTATTACTGGATCAAATATTTTCACCCTGACCAGGTACCTGGGATATGATCCTGAATTCTCATTCTCCTACCATACCATGGAACAGGGCATCGATTATGGTATGATCCCGTTCCCCAGAACATGTATGGTGGGAATAAAACTTGGTTTATAATGAAGTTATCCATGGAAAAAAAGAGCCGCATACAATGGCATTTCAGGAGAGATCTGGGGATCCTTCTTCTGATGCTTACAGCGCTTTTATCTTCCTGTGAGGAATTTTTTCATCCGGACCAGGACCTGATCATCATGGAGGATGATTTTCACAAGAACTGGAATGAATACCGTTCGGCTGAAATGGGACTCTATTCCCTCCAGCAGAAATTGGTGGAACAATTGTTGGTTCTTGGCGAACTCAGGGGAGACCTGCTCGAGATCACTCCGTATGCCAATAAGGACTTGGAGGAGGTTTACAACTTTGCCATTACACCAGGCAACAGATACGCATCACCCAATAATTTCTATATCCTGATCGCTGCTGCCAATAACCTGTTGAGAAAACTGGAGTCGGCTCATCCTGAAGTACTGGATCATTCCATACCGGTCACCAGCTATGACCGGTTATACGGAGAAGCGTTATGCATGAGGGCATGGGCCTATTTCAATGCAGTGAAGATCTTCCGGGAAATCCCGTACATTTGGCCTTCCCTCACTTCGGCCGATGAGATCAATGAATATATTCACACCCCTCAGACCTACTACGACGTTTCGGATATCGTATACAGTATGGATGGCTATAATAACGACACCCTCAGCAACGATACCATCATCCTGGAGAAAGCTTACGTGGATATGGGTATGGTCATCGACACCTTTACTACCCAATTGTCAGAAAAGATCAAAGAAGTAGGTGTGATCCATAACATTGACAATGGGGATCTCACCTGGGATGTGACAGTCTGGAACCGGAATGCTTACAGGTCGTTAATGGGAGAAATGCATCTGTATAACTCAAACCTGAGTGCTGCCATCAGTTTTTTCAATCCCATCCTCTATAACTATGAATCGGAAACCTCCTTCATCAAGTATGGACTGGATGGTAAGTTATCCAATGAAAAATGGATCAGCATATTTGAAGGCATCGATGTATACGAACATATTCTTACCCTTCAATTTGATAAAACCTATCAACAACAGCATTCGCTGCAATTCCTATTCTCTACCCTACCCCCCAACCGGTATATGCTGAAACCCACACGAATCGCCATTGAGAACTGGGAGACTATCTGGAGCGAAACAGATATCCGGGAAAAAGCTAATCCAAATCAGGCTTATATGGCCCAGCTTGGAATACCTGGCGATTTCTTTCGAGGACATGGTATTTCCTATGCCTATATGTGGGATGGCCGGATGATGACCGAAGAGGATGTACGCCTCATGCTCTACTACAAGTCCATTGGGAATTACCGGGATGTGGATAACATCATAGAAGGAGTTGATACAGTGGTATACAAATACACCATTGGTAAGGACAACTTTGACCATGATGCCAATTTCATTCTGTACAGGGCTTCAAGCATCCATTTATATGCAGCAGAGATTTACGCCTACTGGCTGCACGATGTGACAGGGCAGGGCATTCTCAATACAAATATGAATAAGGGATTGAGCTTACTGAACAATGGAGCCTATAAGGATCCTCCCGATGGTTCTCAATTAGGTGTCAGGGGAAGGGTGGGCTTTGGACGCGCCGATGACGCCGTATATGTGGAAAACCTGATTTATCAACACGACCCCTTTACCAATGAGATTATCGGGTACCTGGATTATACTGCAAATCTCCCTGGCAAGCAGGCTTACCTGGAAGACCAGATCATAACCGAACGGGCCCGTGAACTTGCCTTTGAAGGGCACCGTTTCTATGACCTGATGCGGGTGGCAAACAGGCGGGGTGATCCCTCCTACCTGGCCGATAAAGTGGCAGCCAAATTCTCAGGGACCAAAGCCGAAGAGATCAGGCAGCACCTGATGAACGAAGATAATTGGTATCTCCCTCTCAGTGAAGGACAGTAGAGCTTCCTGACCCGTTGGAAGCATACTCTTTGGGTGTAACGCCGTATTTGACCTTGAAGCATTTAACGAAATAGGAAGGGCTCTTAAAACCGGTCATAAAACAGATCTCTTTCACTGAGTGATCGGTGGACTTCAGTAATGCAGCGGATTTTACCAACCGGAAATCCTTGATAAAATCCACGGAGGATTGCCCTGTGACCGCTTTGATTTTCCGGTATAACTGGGTAGAACTCAGGTTAATCTTTTCTGAAAGCTTGTTCACATTCAATTCGGGATCCTGCAGGTCCTTTTCAATCAGGTCCCTGACCCGGTTTACAAAATGGTCCTCCCGAGTAAGGATTTCAGGCTTCCCCACCTGCTCTTTACCTTCCATATTGAATTTCTCCTGGAGCTTGGCCCTGTTCTCGATTAACCGGGTAATCTGAGCTTCCAGCACTGAAATTTCAAAGGGCTTAACCACATAAGCATCCGCCCCCGATTTATAGCCGGTAATCTTGTCCTCCGGCGTATTCTTGGCCGTGAGAAGGATGATGGGGATATGGCTGGTCGTTTCATTCTGCTTGAGATTATCACACAGCTCAAATCCATTCATTTCAGGCATAAGCAGGTCACTTATGATGATATCGGGAACCACCTCTTTTGCAATTTCATACCCCAATGATCCGTTGGGGGCCTCATGAAATTGGTATCGATCTGCCAGGAGAGTCCTGAAAAATTCCCGAAGTTCGTCGTTGTCTTCAACCACAAGGAGACTTAAAGGCTGTTTCTCATTTCCTGATCGGGCTGGTATATTTTGAAGATCATTTGTGGTGACCGTTAATTCAGGGAAAGCATATACCTGGTCATCTGAAGCAAGCTCCTCTTCCCTGAGATGCCTTTTACCCCTGGGCAGATAGACATTGAATACCACACCACTCTCCTGCCGGTTCTCTACATTGATATGACCCCTGTGCAAATCCACCAGCGAACGTGCATAGGCAAGTCCGATTCCGGAACCCATCTGTGCATCATCTACTTTAAAAAACCTTTCAAAAACCCTGGTCAGGTCACTCTCAGGTATGGTTTTTCCATCGTTGTATACCGAGATCTGTGCCCAGGATCCGGATTTATCCTGACCAGGAATATGATCGGTTCTGTTCAGTGTGACTACGATGGAGCCTTCCCTGGGAACATGCTTAAATGCATTGGAAAGCAGGTTGTATACTATCTGCTCCACTTTCTGCGGATCGATCCACAGGTGAATAGGGTCATCCGGGAAATTGACAAACAATCCGACCTCTTTCTCCTTTCTCAGGGGTTCAAAGTTCTCAATGATGAGGTTGATAAAGGCGTTCATATCCAGTTCGGCAGCCTGCAGCTTAGTCTTTCCTGCCTCCAACCGTCTGAAATCAATGATCTGATCTACCAACCGCAACAGCAGTTTTGCATTCCTGCTGGCCAGGCCAAGCTGATGACGGAGCCGGTAATCCCCGGTTTCCCTTTCCCGCAAAAGGTTATCAATGGGACCCACCGTAAGACAGAGTGGGGTCCTGAATTCGTGTGAGACATTGGTAAAGAACCGCAGTTTGGCTTCATTAAACTCGCGCAGATTCCGCTTTTCAATCTTTTCGATCTTCAATTCATGTGCCAGCGACTGCCTGTGAAGAAGCAGGCGGATCAAACCTGCCAGCAGGGTTACACCCAGCAATATGAAGAGCCCGACAGCCCACCTGGTCTTGTACCAGGGTGGAAGGATATTGATTTCAAGGGTGCGATATCCGGGGGTCCACACATTATCGGAATTGGCAGCCCTGACCCTCAACTGATATTGGCCATTATCCAGGTTATTAAAAGTAATCCTGCCGACTGAGGCATTAATAACCGTTGGTCGTTCATCAAAACCCTCCAGGAAATACTCCACCAGGTTATCTTCCGGATACTGGAAATGAATGGCTGAAAAGAGCACATCGAAACTACGTTCACGATAGGAAAGCGAAATGGACGACATCCCGGACAGGGATTCAGGAAGGAGCACCTGATTGTGAAGGGTATCTCCAATGTGGATGACGTTACCCTGGATTCCTATCCCGCTGAAATGAAATTTGGGCATCACCTCATTGTTGATGATCTCATCAGGGAAAAAGCCCGTAAATCCATTTCTTCCTCCGAAATAGAGTTTCCCCTCTTCAGATTTGTAATAAGAATTGTTCATGAACACGTTCCCCTGTATGCCGTCGGAAGGGGTATAATTGGAAAATTTATGGTTAAACGGATCGTAACTGGAAAGCCCTTTATTGGTACTTAACCAGAGTCGTCCCTGGTTATCCGGAAGGATCCCGTACACGTTGTTCCCGGGTAATCCATCCTCAACCGTAAGGGCCCTGAACCGATTCGTTGCCTGATCCAGAATGTTGATCCCTCCGCCTTTGGTACCTGCCCAGATCTCCCCGTTTGTATGTTCGTACAGTATATTGATCTCTTCGTTATTCAGCGTGTGTGAAGCCGTGGAGGCATTGTACGCCATGAACTTGAGTTGGTTCTCCAGATCGCTGTCAAAATTCAGATCGGAATAGTTACCCACCAGTCTGTTGATCCCTCCATTTTCAGTTCCAATCCAAAAATGGTCATTCCCGTCCAGCAAGAAGGCGGTGATCACTTGATCGGAAAGGGCGGAAGGGTCATCGGCATGATCGGTCAGGATGAGAGGATCCATACTCTCCTTTCGGAAGGCAGGTACCACATACAGCCCCTGATAACTTCCCAACCATATATTCCCATTCATATCAATGTATATGGACCTGAAGGTTACATCTCCATAGTACTTGGAAAACTTCCATTGCCCCTCCTGTAATTCTGCCTTTATCAGGCCAAATGTAGTTCCAATCCAGTAGAGGTTGTCCGATTCCTTTTCTAAACACCAGACAGCCGGAGCATCCACCTCTTTCATGAATTCCTGCGGAATGGTTATTTCACTGAATACAGCCTTTCCATCCCCGGGATCGGTATGCATATGAAACAATCCTTTATTGCGGGTTCCCGCCAGGAGTCCTCCATCGAATTCACTGAAACAAAAAACCGTATTATCTCCAATGGAACCCGGATCCCGCGGATCGTAACGGTAGGTGGTAAACTGCTTGTCCTTCAGGTTTAATACTGTGATCCCTTCGCCCCCATGGCCTATCATCAGGTTGCCGGAAAAATCTTCATACAGAGAGAATATATTGTTGCCCAGGATGGTATTGGCGCTGTTGGGATCATGTTCATACTGTTCAAAGCGGGAGGTGGCAGGATGGTAGCGAATCAATCCGTTCCGATCAGTACCCAACCAGATATATCCGTCTGAATCCTCAAGGAGTACCCGTACTCTGAATCCCTGGAATTCTTCCTTCCAGGTAAGGAGTCTGTGATCATAATCATACACCGCAAAGCCTTCATCGGTACCCATATATACCCTCTTACCGTTCACTTTTATATCCCTGACATTTCCCGGTACAAGAAATTCATACTGATCATCAATACGTATGATCGAATCATTTTTTATGCTCCCGTTATAGACCTCGGTAATCCAGTTGTTATTCAAATCACGCATGCGGAAACATAACAGTATCCGTTCATCATTTGCGAACAGATATCTGATATCTCTGTTAATGATACGATTACCCGCACCAATGATCTGGATGTATCTGAACTCCAATGAATCTACCTGGTCTGCAGGAAGATAATATATATCTGATCCCACCCTGACCAGCATCTTCCCGCTGTTTTCAAGGATCTCTGTTCTTACCGGGAATTCAGGAGCCAATCCTTCAAAAGTATACTGCAAAAAACGATTTAAAGCAGGATCATACCTGCACAGTCCGCGGGTAGTCGATACCCAAAGGTTTTTCCGGGAATCAATTGACAGATGTACACACACTTTACCTGGAATGCTATGTACATCTCCAAGGATGGGTTTGTGGTTGATGACACGATATCCGTCGTATTGCATCAACCCATCCGTGGTAGCCAGCCAAAGACGGCCCAGACTGTCTTGTTCAATGGATTTTATAGTCCCGTTGTTCAGGCCATCTGCAATGGTTACCTGTCGAAAGGTCAATCCCTGTCCGTAAGTCAGGGCAGCAGTCATGGCCAACATGATGATCAATCTCCAACTCATGGTCTCCTCCTCTCAAGATCAGTTCGAGTAAAATCTGGATGCAATATATGAAATAGAGGCAGTTAATTACAAATTTTACAGTTTCAGTAAGCCTACAGGGCAATCTCAAGAGCGTATCCTATTCCTGCTCCGGTCCCTTTGGGTAGTTTGATCCACAAACCTTCAGGTCTGAGTTCCCATTTGACGGATTTTTCCATACCCAGTAACCTGACCCGCTTTACCTCCTTTATGCCTGCAAAGCTCGTGATCAGTACCTCTCGGTCATCAGCTACCTCCAGCGCCATGGCGTATATGTTATCTCCACCGGTGGTAAACCAGATATCCTCAGGTGTGAACTTTGTAGTAAACCCTCTGGCTTCCCTGTCCCTGGTCCCCTCCATAGAAACCGTGGTCGGGCCCTCCCGGGTGATTTCCCATCGCCTGGTTCCATAGATCGCCTTTCCATGGGTTCGCATCCATCGGCCAATTTCTGCAAGCCTCTCCACGCTTTCCTGAGGGATGGTCCCATCGGGCTTTGGTCCCACATTCAACACGTAGTTCCCCCCCTTACTGGCTATCTCAATGATCCAGTATAGGATCTCATAGGGGGATTTCCAATCGTGGTCATAGCTCTTGTACCCCCATGAATTGTTCATGGTCCCAACGGTTTCCCAGGGTTTGGTCATAGCCTCGTCCTCTGCCGGGATCTTGTTGTCCCCCGGGATGGCATAATCGCCCAGTCCGCTTCCCACCCGGTCATTCACCAGGGCTCCGGGCTGGTGGCGATAGGCCAGTTGGTAGAACTTAAAACTCTGCTCCCGGGTCATGAACCTGGACATATCGTACCAGATCAGGCCCAGGTCCGGGTAGTTGGTGAGGATCTCTTCCACCTGGGGATAAGCCTTCTCCATCAGGTATTCATCGAAGGAGTTAGAGCTGGGATCCCACAGGTTGGCACCCATGGTAGTGATTTTGCATCCCGCCATATTGGGATGAAAATTTTCCGGCCACACCCCTTCGTTGTAGTCCACGAACCAGTTGTAGTTGCAATCGCTGCCATCCATCCAGTCCACATTATGTGAGTAGTACAGGCATAATTTGATGCCGTGATCCTCGCAGGCCCTGTGCAACTCGGCCACAATATCGCGCTTGAATGGCGAACTCATCACATCAAAATCGCTCACCTTCGAATCGAACAGGGCAAACCCGTCATGGTGTTTGGAGGTGAGGATGATATATTTCATTCCTGCATCTACAGCCATTTTCACCCAGTGGTCCGCATCGAACAGCACTGGATTGAACCGGTGCATCAACTGACGGTAATCTTCCCTGGGGACTTGGGCAGCATGCTGGATCCACTCTGCCACGCAGGGACAACGGTACTCTTCAATTCGTTTCCCATCCCATTCTCCAGCGGGAATAGAATATAGGCCCCAGTGGATGAATAAACCGAATTTGGCCTCATTGAACCATTCAAAGGATTCCTGCTTGGAGGCATTCATTTCGGTCCAGGTCTGTGCACCGATTGTTCCGGTTATCAGGAGCCCTGAAATGATCCACATTAAAATTGATAACCTCATCTCTGGAATATATTGTTTAACCGAAAACTACAATTCAGAAGTAAGCTAACAAAGCTTTCCGCTCTGAAATCATATAACAGATCGTACATAAACTATACGTTTGCGGCACCCCGGTAAGCTGAAAGCACTATAAATCAATAGGCGGGATGTTTTATCACCTTGAACCGTGCGGATCCGTGGTCCGAAAGAATTTTCACGATATAGGTGCCCTCCGGGTAACCGGTCAGTAACACCCTGTTGGATCCCAAGAATATTTCCTGTTCCAGCAGAAGCCTGCCATGCATATCAAACCCTTGTAATTGTCCCTGGGAAAGATCAAAATCAATCTGAAGCCATTCCCGAACGGGATTGGGGTAGATCCTGATAAACGGCCTGATATCCTCCTCCAGACCGGTCGTAGTTCCGTATACATACCTGTAGGGACGGTAATTGGGTCCGGTAATGGTTACCTGGAAAGCTTCGGGAATATGCTCAAAAGTATGAAAGGAGACATCTTTCACTACGTGGTGATATCCTTCGTCAAGGGAGAGGCTGGTGACACAGATCCTGCACTCACTGACGCCGCCGGTATTGATAGTTAAAGAATTTCCTATCCTGTAGATTCTTACCTTGTCGAATTCAGATGGAATACCGGTGAAAAGAGGAAGTTCAGGATCTCCCATGGCATTGATAGCATATAAAAGGTAGTGATAGATACCGCTGGAAGATCCGTTATGTGAATAGTCGTTTTTTGCCAGGGCTGCAACGGTGGCGAATGAATTCCACCGGGTTTCCGCAGGCCCGGCGAACAGGTATTTCATGAAACTGGCATTATACCGCAACGAAGGTCCCGGGACAGAGGTCTGATCGGGATTTCCGAATCCATACCTGGAGCTTCCGAAAAAGGCCACACAGCCCCCGTTTTGATTTCTTAAAAACGCTTCGCTCAGGCACGGATCACTTCGATCAAAGGCATTCACATCACAGGAGTTGGATAAAACCAGACCCGAGACCGTATTTGTAAGTTGAAGGGCATCCTCTGTATCGAACCCTGATCCTGTCTCCATAAGGAATGTGCTGTTGTTGCCATGCCCGGCAAAATGAAAAAGGCCAAAACCGGTATTAAGCAGGGACGACAGATTGGTAGCTGAAACCTGATATTCATGGCCTTCGGTGAAATCAGTGCCCGTATCAAAGAAATCCGTCTTATTCCCTTTCCAGTTCCCGGCAATATATTGATTAAATATCCATTCTGACCGGTGGTGGTTATCGCTTTTACCTTCCCACAAATTCCATGATTTGACTCCCGATAACAGCAATTTCTCTGTAAATCCGTCAGCTGGCGGATTCAATTCATAGGTCAGCGTCTTATGTACAAAGGTTCTCACCTGTTCCCTGTTCCTGGCCGGAATCCTGGATATGTAGATTTCCGGCATCATGTCATGGCCATCGAGGTATATCTCTCCTATTTTATCGTCTACCGAACTGTTCCAATCGAATCGCTGGTCAAAACAGGCGTAAAAAAGATCTGTGGGTATAGATGTATCGGTGAACTCCGTTATTCCGATCATAATGTTACTGTAACAAGCCTGTACCGGTACCACATCGTGATCCCCTCCCAGAAGCGCCCATGTAAGATCATGGCGGGTATAGTAATCATGCAGGCAATGTTTGATCTTCAATGGAAAGGTGCCCTCACTGTACAACTCTTCTATCTCCTCAACCGTTACGATATCCACCTTCAGTCCTTTCCTGGTTTTCCATTCAAGCAACGGTGTGAATTCCGGCTTGAACTCTTCAGAAGTGACAATCAGGTAATCTACCCGGTCCCCGGCCGACTTCAGATAAGACAAGGTACTCTCCGGATAGAACCGGTCCAGGTCTTCCGGATTTATCAGACTGCTTTGTACGCTCCGGAGAACCGCTTGATCAGGACGGATGATCGAACCCGGTATCTCACTCAGCTGGTATTCCATCTCCAGGTTCAGGTGGGTGATCAGTGACAAATCCTGCTTCACTCCATCGTATTTGAATGGGGAGAAAGCAAAACTGAACCACGTAAATCCACGCTGAATCATGGTGGATCTGTATTCAACTACTTTCCCGGGAAACGAATCCTCAAATGCAGGCTCTGTCAACGGATCTTCTTCCCACCAGGTGGTCGGGACCGGGGCCGTGCCTCTGGCGAGTGTGATATGCTGATTTATGATCTCTTCAGTGAGGGTATAACTGAAATCCGTCAGTTCTGCCCCGTTGGGCACCAGTACCTGTATGCTGCGCATCGGTAGTGCCGGCAGGTTTGGATCCTCCAGGTCATAGTAACAGGCTTCCCGGGCCACCACCTTGTACTCATCAACTCCTGCGGGGACGATCTGAAACTGGTCCATGTGAATGGTCAACTCCACACGGAGCTGATGCTGAGCCACTATCTGAGTAACTGAGAGTGCGAATATGGCCAGGGTTATGTATCTGCTCAATCTTCCCATCATTCCAGAATCCTGATGTAATATTGGTATCCAACTTCAAAACCGGTGGTGGGGAGTCCCCCCTCCTCAGTTCCCGGCACACCTTCGTAAAACCACAAAAAAGCAGATGGATCGGAAGGGATAGTATCGGGGGTGAAGTAGGTAAAATACAATCCTGAAAGCGTATCAAATTCCAGTGGATATGACCAGAAATAACCCTGGGCGTAAGAATGTCTTTCAATCATAAAGACACCTTCCTCCAGCTGATTCATCTCATCATTGACCAGGAACAGGGCACAGGTTGCTTCCACCAGAACAGTAATCGTATCAGTCCATTCTGTGATGGTTATGTGGTACGGGTTGGAATGAAATGATCCGGCCCTCTGTCCATAGAGCGAAGCAGGCGGATTAGTGATCTCCATCAGATAATCTCCCAGGGGAAGCTGGAAAAGATATTGCTCAATACCCGTATCTTCCAGATCAAACTCATAGGTCTGGCCGTTACGGGTAAATGTGACCACTCCTCCGGATACCCGGTGGGAAAAAGAAGGAAGAATATCACCCGTACCCAATACACTGTTTTCCAGAAGAAAACCCTCGGTCTTAATCCTGAAACTGACTTCTAACACCTCCTCTTCACAGGATGGAAGAGTCAGTATCACCAGCAACAATATTCCTAACCATCTCATGACTGCACCTGTGTCGGGACCTGATACCTGCCAAAAACCAAGGTATAAGTTACGAATAAAATACCCTGGTTGTCAATAATCCCTGGAGTTGGACATACCCAGTCTTTGAGCTGCACTGGATCACAACTGGCATCACTATTAGTCCTCTTACCTATTGGAACAGAATCCTGAGACAGCATCCCCATTTTTCGATTTTACTTCTTGAAAACATGAAATCGGAAGTATTAAGGGTTCATATGAAGAAAGGAATGGCAGGTCTTAACCAGGGTTGTGATATCCTGATTGATTAACACAGCCTGTGAACAGCAGGGTGATCATCATTAATATCAGAATTATTTTTTTCATAAGATCCAAAAGTAATATGCAATTAGATGTTTAAGTTTAACAAAAAAATATAATGCATAAAATGAAAAAAGCAATTTTGGCATTAAGTTTTGTACTAATTGCTGTTAGCTGCGCCAGTGCCCAAACAAATTTATTTACGAAGACGAAAGTTTCGGCTGATAAAACTGGTACCGGATCACTGAATATTGAAGTTAAGAACTATTATAGGTATAGAGTAGACGGACAGCCTGGAAGGGGAGTTATTGTTCATTTTATTGATCCTGGTTTTGTTGGAAAAGGAATAATAGAAGTGAGTGCTAATGGTAAAACCGAAATTCATTTTCTTGAATCAAAAGACAGGTTAAAGGAATACGAGTTTTTGCTTCCGGAAGGCTTAGGTGTTAAGGAAGATGCAAAGGTTCAGGTAAATATCAAATCGAAAAAGATTAAACACACTGAGCTGGTTGAAGTACCCTCATTCAGGTATTGGGAAATCTTGATCTACCCGCATTCACATGTGGATATTGGCTATACTAATACGCATGAGAATGTTGAGTTGATCCATACCCGAAACTTAGTTAATGGTCTGGAATTGGCTAAAAAAACAAAAGATTATCCTGAAGGAGCCAGATATAAATGGAATCCCGAAGTGATATGGCCGGTTGAGCGCTATTTGGCAAAAGCTTCAAAAGAAGAGGGTCAGGAAATTCTTGATGGAATCAAAGATGGATATCTCCCATTGGATGCTGGTTATGTAAATGTTAATACTACTCTTGCTGGCGATGAAGAGTTGTTTGAGTTTTTCCGACAGGGACAGGAATATGAAAAAACTACCGGACAAAGAATTGAGACGCTTGTTCAAGTTGATATTCCGGGTATGACATGGGGAATGATCCCTGTTGCATCAAAACTGGGCATAAAATATGTCTTCTCTTTTAATAATGGTTATGATCGTGTTGGGTGGTCAACGATTCATAATTTTAAACCATTTTGGTGGACAGATGCCCAGGGTAAAAATAAACTTTTATATCTGCAACCAGGAAGTTACAATCCCGGAGCATTGATTAAAGGAAAATATTACTGGCCCAAAATGGCAGGACAAACTGACCCTGACAAACTGATTGAAATTGTAAAAACAGATAACCCGCGTGAGAATTTCATTGATACTTATATTAATGAGAAGTTACCGGAACTGGAGGATTCTGATTATTATCCTTATAAAATATTTCCAATGTCATGGGCCATGGCAGATAACACGCCTATTGATGCTGATTTACCGGAGGCTGTTAAAAGTTGGAATGAAGAATTTGCTTATCCAAGATTAAAGATCGTAAGTGCTACTGAAATTATGCGTGAGTTTGATGAGCGGTATGGTGATCAAATACCAGTTTATAAAGGTGATTTTACTGAATTCTGGACTGATGGTGGAGCTGGTACTGCTGCAAAACAATGTGCACAGAATCGTTCTTCAAAAGAGCGGCTTGTTCAGGCAGAAACGCTTTGGACAATGCTTAAGAACGGGGAACCAATCCCTCGTGACGAATTCAACCAGGCTTGGTGGAATATATTGATGGGTAGTGAACATACCTGGTGTTATATGGCGCCTCATCAGGAACCTATCACCAGTGACATCCTTAAAAGCAAATTTGGTTTTTTTAATAATGCAGAAAAACAAAGTTTGGACTTGCTGTCTAAAACTTTACCTGCTAAGGATGGCGAATACATCGCTGTATTTAATAATCTGTCCTGGAGAAGAAGTGGCATTGTTACATTGTCTGCAAAAACAGCAGATGGATATGCAAGTGTAATTGATGCTAATGGATTGAAGGTGAAATCACAACAGCTTTCAACCGGAGAACTGGCTTTTAAAGCCGTGAATATACCGGCATTTGGTTCTAAGAAATATAGGCTTTCTAAGGAAGAGTATTCTTCTGAAGCAAAAATAGCAAAAGATAACATTTTGGATAATGGTATCGTTCGCGTTGAAATTGATTCAGAATCAGGTGATATAAAAAGCTTAAAATTAGGCAAGGAAGAGTTTGTAGATACCAAAGCTAAATGTGCAATTAACAGTTATCGTTATTTAAAAGCCGATGATGCACCTGAAAAAGCTTTTGATGCAAAAGGTGCTCAAATCAGCATCAGGGAAAATGGACCACTTTTGGCTACGCTTTCTATTATTACAAATGCAGTAGGTTGTTATAGTCTGATAAATGAAATCACAATATACGATGGTCAGGCGAATGTCAATTTAAAGAACATAGTTGATAAAATCCCAACAAAAGATAAAGAAGGAGTTCACTTTGGGTTTGCTTTTGATATTGATAATCCAAAGATTGTTGCAGATATTCCCTGGGGAATGATGGAAATTGAAAAAGAACAACTTCCAGGTTCAAACCGAAATTGGATTGCGCTACAAAGATGGCTCGATGTTTCTAATGAAGATAAAGGAATAACCTGGTGCCCGTTGGATGCCCCCGTTTTTCAGGTTGGAACGATGACAGCCAATATCTTAGGTGCAGCAACTGAGTCCGATCAATGGATAAGAAACCTTAAGCCAAGTGGAACGATTTATTCATGGGCACTAAACAACCACTGGCATACAAATTTTCAATTGAGTCAGGGAGGTGAGATTACCTTTAGATACTGTTTAATGCCACATGTAAGTGGTGCTGATTATGTTGTTTCAAATCGATTTGGCATGGAGCAATATCAACCTATTATCGCTGCTCCGGTTGATCAGTCATTCGAAACGGGTCAGCTTCTTTCGATTGAAGGGAGCTTGTCCGTTAATTCGACTGTTTTTAAGACTAGCGGCGATGGCAGATCTGCACTTTTAAGGCTACGCTCCTTATCAGATAAAGAAGAAAAAGTAAAGCTTATCTGGCATGACAGGAAACCTTCTTCAATACATTACTTTGATATTGAAAACGAAGTAACTGTATATGAAATTGAAGGTCATGTAAGCATTCCTGCAAAAGACTTTGTAACACTTAAAGTAGTTTGGTGAAATTCTAATAACCTAATAGCCCAACCAATGATACGAGCATGTGTGATCGTTCCACAAAAGCTGGAGTATAGATGTGGCTAATTCTTTGTAAATTGCCTGGATTCAATCCATCCACCTTACTGATGAAAAACAAAGTGTTTATATCATTATATGTTATATGTCTCATTAGTTTATCGTTACAAAGCAAGGCGTCAGGGATAAACCACCATTCAGTGTACGTCGAAACCGAAAGCTTCCACCAGAAGGGGGGCTGGGTAATAGATCAACAATCCATGGAAATGATAGGATCCCCCTATCTCATGGCTCATGGAATGGGCGTTCCTGTAGCAGATGCCTTAACTACCGTTGCATTTCCAAAGACGGGGAAGTACAGGATGTTTGTCCGGACCCGCAATTGGACGGCAGACTGGTCCCAGACAGCGGCAGGAAGGTTTCAGGTCCTGGTAAACGGGAAGGCTGTCGGGCAGGAATTTGGGATTGGAAACCGGGAGTGGACCTGGGTGGATGCGGGACTCATAGATGTGAACCGACTGCAAATGGAGATTTCGCTTCACGATCTCACCGGCTTCAATGGACGGTGTGATGCCTTTTTTTTTACTTCTGACGAGGCCTTTTCTCCCCCGAACACACTTCTATGGATGGAACAGATGAGAACGGAACTTCTGGGAATGGACAGGAAGCCAGAAGTAAAAAGCTTTGATTTCGTGGTAGTTGGCGGAGGTATGGCCGGTACTTGCGCGGCTATTTCGGCAGCCAGACTGGGTGTTACGGTAGCCCTGATCCAGAACCGGCCCGTTCTGGGCGGGAACAACAGCTCGGAAGTGCGGGTACACCTGGGTGCACGCATCAATCTGGAGCCCTATCCCTCACTGGGTAATCTGATCAATGAAATTGGCCCCACACGTGGTGGAAATGCCCGGCCTAAAGAATATTATGAAGACGATAAGAAGCTGAAGGCGGTGATGAATGAACCGAATATCTCCCTCTTCCTGAATTACCATGCCAATGAAGTAATCATGAACGGTAACAGGATCGTAAGGATCATTGCCCAGCACTTGGAAACCGGGGAGAAAATGTCATTTGCCGCACCGTTGTTCGCCGATTGCACAGGAGATGGTTCCATAGGATATCTGGCGGGTGCTGAATACATGTCAGGAAGAGAAAGCCGTGAGGTATTCAACGAACCCACTGCTCCGGAAATCGCAGATAACCTTACCATGGGACTTTCGGTTCAGTGGTATTCCGAAACCGCGGAAGATCCGGTTACCTTTCCGGAAATAAACTGGGGACTGCCCTGGTCCGAGGAGAAGTCCTTTGCCATCACCAGGGGTGACTGGGATTGGGAGACCGGCATGGGAAAGGATATGATCCGTGAAACTGAGTTTATCCGGGATTATGGCTTGCTGGTAGTATTTTCCAACTGGTCTTATATTAAGAACCATTCTTTAAAAAAGAAAGCGTTTGAAAAGGAGAAGCTAAGGTGGGTGGCCTACATCGGAGGCAAACGTGAATCCAGAAGGCTGGTGGGCGATTATATCCTCACAGAGAACGATCTGATAGGACAAAATATAATGTCCGATGGGACCGCACCTACTTCGTGGACCATCGATCTGCATTATCCCGATCCCGAAAACCAGGAGAAATTTAACGGGGAGGCTTTCAGGTCCATTGCCAAGCACATCAAAATATATCCCTATCCCATTCCTTTCCGATGTTTGTATTCCAAGAATATTGAAAACATGATGATGGCAGGGAGGGATATCAGCGTTACTCATGTGGCACTGGGTACGGTCAGGCTCATGCGCACCGGAGGAATGATGGGTGAGGTAGTGGGTATGGCTGCCTCCATCTGCCATGCCAGGAATGTACTGCCCCGGGATATTTACCAGGATCATTTCTCCGATTTGGAAAAATTGATGATGCAGGGTATTGGCGATGCCTCCCTTCCGTTTACCCAGGATTACAATAAAGGGGGAACATTATTGGAGACCAAATAATCGCATGATCAGCCTGATCGGCTACATATTCATCCTGGTACTATACCTTTCCGGGCAGGAAAAATCCCATGAAAATCCTGTAACCCTTTTTAACGTGACTGAATCCATAAGCGCCGAAGTCTATGCCTGTATTGACACTCTTGGCTTGCTGGAACACTTTAGAGCCAGGATTTACACTCCAATTTGTGAAGGGACGACATGCTATCCCGTTGAACTGGATGTATATTGGGATCTGATGGGACGGTTTCTTGATTTTGACACCATTGCAGGAAAAAAAATGACCAAACTGGATCATATTCCCTTCACAGATTCAGATTACGACAGGCTGAAAGAGATACTTGGCAATGCAAATTCGCTGCTCTCTTCATATGCTACAGATGAGCTGGTGGCAGAGACCCGGCGATCCGCCATAGATGGAATCACCGGGGCCACAGTGAATGAGATCAGGGAGAGCGTAATAGAGGGTGCTGTTTATTCTTGCCATACCCTCTGGCATCTGGTGAACGGCGCGGTAAACGATAGCATTCAGAACGTTACCAGGGCATTCTTCACTAAAGACCTGGTACTAAAAATAGTGAACCTTGAGGATCAGGAACTTAACTATTTTTTAATCAACTCGTTTTCAGAAGAAGATTACAGGCTCTATTTGCCTGAAGTACTACAGGCCATTCAGAATGGAAAGGGCTATTTTCCGAAAAATGCCATTGAAAAACTTCCTTCGGAGATCATTTGCAGCATGCTGGCGCAGGAATTCTTTGCAGAAAGGTTTCATCAACTAGATTACTTCGCCCAGGTTGCACTGCTGGAAAAGCTGCGTGCCGGGAAACTGAGCAAGAATTTAAAAAATGTGCTCCGGGAATATTCCGTTGAACGGAACAGTTACAGGAACGAACTGATCAAGTCCCTGCTAACCGATATAAGTTTTCAGTGAGCATGGAAATAATTGTCAATAAAGTCAGCCAGCAGAACGGAAGATCACTCCACCAACCGGCGGAACCATGCTTTGATTTTCTCTTTGTGCCTGTAATAGTAATCCCGGCCGATAAAAAAGATTCCCAGCCAGAATGAAACTTTGCTGGAGATGAGCAGGATTGTCAGGTAAACGGCTTTCAATCTGATCTCCACGTTAATAAACAGTACCGTGAAAAACGATGCAAGGAATACCAATGCCAGGATCAGCATAATGAATCCGGCAATCCGAAGTCCCCTCCCCTTTTCTGCAAGCATCATCTCTAATCCCTCCTCTTTTAGAACGAATTGCACGTAATGGTTGTTCGGGATCATGGATCAGAGGTCACCCAAAGCCATCATTTTAAACCGGTTCAATTCAGGATTTTCATGCTCCAGATGCATGATCACTTCCATCTGTTGAACGATTTCCGGATGGTCAGAGGCCACATCGTGCTGCTCCTGCATATCTTCTTCCAGGTTGTAAAGCTCCAGCTTCAGGTTTCCGTCCCTGATGTTCTTCCGGATCGCTTTCCACTGGTTCATCCTCACCGCCTGTTGTCCGCCCGATGCCGGAAATTCCCAGTAGAGGAAATCATGCTCCTCCTGATCCTCTTCCCCCAGCAATGCAGGAAGATAACTGATTCCGTCTCCTTCCTCCGGTTTATCCACTCCAGCCACCTCACAGAGGGTAGGCAACAGGTCCCAGAATGCGGAGATATGAGCTGAGGTGGTTTCCGGTTCGATCTTTCCGGGCCAGCTGGCGATCAGAGGCACCCGTATGCCTCCTTCATGCAGGAATCCCTTGGCCCATCCCCTCTCCGATTTGAAGGGACCGCCCGAATCAAACCAGGGAGAGTCGGTGCCGCCGTTATAGGTAGGGCCATTATCAGAGGAAAAAAGGATCAGTGTGTTATCGTACAATCCCAGCTCCTTTAACAGGGAGACCAACTCCCCCACCCGCTCATCCAGGTAGGAGATCATGGCCGCATAGGCTGCGTGGGGATAGCGATGGGGGAAATAGCCTTTTTCACCCAGGTAAGGCTCCTCCTCTCCGAATTTCTCCACGTAGTAATCGACCCATCTCCTGGGAGCCTGCAGGGCCGCATGCGGGATGGGTGATGCCCAGTAAAAGAAAAAAGGATCCTCCTTGTTCTGCTGAATGAAACGGGTCATCTCCCTGAACATCACATCGGGTGCATAGCTGCTCTGATCGAACCGGGCATAGCTATTCCTGTCATAGGGATCGGCCCCCTCCTCCAGTCCACTATGCGGTACAACCGTATCGTTTCCAAGGTATATCCGGTGCTCATTTAGATAGAGGTGTACCGGATTGTAGGTATGAGCTATGCGCTGACAATTGTAACCACAGAAGAAGTCAAATCCCTGCCGGTTGGGAATCCCCTCAGTATGGGGGGCTCCCAGTCCCCATTTTCCCACCATACCGGTCTTATATCCCTTTGATTGTAAAAGTTTCCCAAGGGTCACAGTGCCTGCAGGCAGCGGCCGTTGTCCCTCCAGTGTGGAGTCGGCGATCATGGAGCGGTAATCCCATACATGGCCACGCTCCCTCCACTCATCATTCCCCCGGATATAAGCATGACCCGTATGTTTCCCTGTGAGAAGAACACAGCGTGAGGGTGCACAGACCGGCGATCCGGAATAGTGCTGGGTAAAACTCATACCGTTGGCTGCAAGGGCATCCAGATGGGGAGTCTCAATGTGTTGCTGGCCATAACATCCCAGATCCCCATACCCCAGGTCATCAGCCAGGATAAAGATGATATTGGGTTTGACAGCAGTTCCCTGATCAGGTGTACCACACCCTGTAATTAAGAGGATCCCCGAAAGTATCCCGATGAAAGCTCGAGTTGTCATTGGATATAGTTAGCTTTAATGAACTTAATTGGAGATCAATTTACCAAGAAATTAATCCCGATGAAAAAAAATCCGCACTCAATTAAGCCACTGGTTGGCATCATCCTCATGCTGTTCCTGAGTAATTGGCCGGTCTCGGCATCACCTGACCAGGTCAAACCCCGGATCATAGTGCTTACTGATATTGAGAATGAACCTGACGATGCTCAGTCGCTGGTAAGGTTCCTCACCTATGCCAACCATTTCGATGTGGAGGGGATCATCGCCACCACCTCATACTGGCTCAAAGATAAAACCGCAGAATGGCGAATCTATGAGATCCTGGAATCCTATAAGGAGGTGCAGCCCAACCTGGAGCATCATGAACCGGGTTATCCAACGTATGAAGAGCTGAGAGGAAAGACAAAGGTGGGCATTCCCAAATATGGTATGATGGGAGTAGGAGAAGGTCAGGATTCAGAAGGATCGGAGTGGATCATCCAAGCTCTGAAAAAGGAGGATTCCCGTCCCCTCTGGGTTCTGGCCTGGGGAGGACCCAACTGCCTGGCACAGGCCTTGTGGAAACTGGAGCAAACAGCTACTGCTGAAGAGTTGGAGAGATACATTCATAAACTTCGGGTATACACCATCTCCGATCAGGATGATTCGGGACCCTGGATGAGAAAGCGGTATCCCGGATTGTTCTATATATGCACCCCGGGGTATGAACATGACGGCAAAGGGGGGTACCACTTTGCTACCTGGAGCGGGATCTCAGGAGATAGCTTTCATGGCCGGTTCCCCGGCGGTAACAGGGAGGTGATCAGTGCAAAGTGGCTTAAAAACAACATACAGGTAAATCACGGTCCCCTGGGGGCGCAATATCCCGATGTGGAATACCTGATGGAGGGAGACACTCCCTCTTTCCTCTACCTGGTGAATAATGGATTGGGTTCCGCAGAACACCCCGATTATGGAAGCTGGGGAGGAAGGTATGAATATTATATTCCCCGAACTGAAGAGTATTTCTTTGAGCTGGAGACCAGGCCCCTCTGGACCAATGCAGCTGACGAGGTGTGGTCAGAGACCGATCAGCAGTACCATACGGGGAACCACGCTACTATATGGCGCTGGCGGGAAGCTTTTCAACATGATTTCGCAGCCCGGATGGACTGGAGCATAGTGTCCTATGAAGAGGCCAACCATCCCCCCGTACCGTCCCTTGGGCATCCGGAGGTTCTTGAGGTAAACGAAGGTGAGCAGGTTTCACTGAAGGCTGACGGCTGCTCAGATCCCGACGGGGATGTACTCTCCTACAGGTGGATCTATTACCGGGAGGCAGGCAACTCGTTTTACTGGCTCAAGATGAAAAATGAGAAAAGTGCAGAAGCCACATTTTTAGCTCCTAGACTGGGGCATCCCCAGTCCATGCATTTTATCCTGGCGGTTACAGACGATGGCGAACCCTCCTTAACCCGGTACAAAAGGGTTATAGTCAAAGTACATCCTGCAGAGGAGCAAAAAGATTAATCAACACCTAACCCTTTACCGATCTCTTCCAGGGACTTGCCTTTGGTCTCCGGCATCATAAACTTCACCCAGATCAGTTGAAGCACCATCATGAAGGCGAAAAAGGTAAAAATGTAGCCGGCATCTATGTTCCGGATGGCAATGGGGAAAAGGAAAGTTAACAGGGCAGCGAACATCCAATGGGTAAAACTACCCAGCGACTGTCCCGCTGCACGGTGGTCATTGGGAAAGATCTCCGAGATAAATACCCATATCACTGCACCCTGACCAATGGCATGAGATGCCATAAAAGCTACAATAGAAATCAGAACGATCAGGCTGATGGGTCCTGCTAATTCTTCGAAACTCAGGAAAGCCACTGCACATATTCCCAGTGAAATGATGTAGCCAATGGATCCGATAAAAAGCAATACACGCCTCCCCAGCTTGTCTATGAGCCATAATCCGATAAAGGTAAAGATCAGGTTGGTCACCCCCAGACTGATGGAAGCAGCCAGTGGGTTACTGATCCCTGCCAGATTGAGCAGCCTGGGAGCAAAATAGAGTATTACATTGATGCCCGACAACTGATTGAAAAATGCGATAAGGAAGCCCAGCAGAATCGGCAACCTCAGGCGACTTGTCCAGAACCTGGAGGTCTTATCCGCACCCACGGCTGTAAGCTCCACTTCATGAACCAGTTGCTCAATATCACTGTCCGGCATCTCCGGATTGATTATGCGGAATACGGCTTCTCCTTCAGCACGCTTATTGGCATGGGTGATCAGCCAACGGGGACTTTCCGGAAGTGTAAAGGTCAGTAAGGAATAGATCAGGGCAGGTATTGCTTCTACACCAAGCATCCACCGCCAAGCCAACCCGTCACCAGCTAATTTGCCTATCAGGAAATTTGAGAAAAATGCGATCAGGATGCCAAATACAATATTGAATTGAAACATCCCTGCCAGTTTTCCCCGGTCTTCGGGTGGAGCTATTTCTGATATAAAGAGCGGCGCGGCTATGGTGGAGACTCCCACTCCAAGTCCCCCGATAAAACGGGCGATCATAAAAAAAGAGACATTCATGGCCAGTGCAGAACCCAGGGCTGAGACCAGGTAGAGGAGCCCTATACTTACTAACGTCTTCTTCCTGCCAAACCGGGCCGTGGGAAATCCTCCCAGGAATGCTCCCACTACTGTTCCCCACAAAGCAGCGCTCATGGCCCATCCGTGCATAGTTCCACTGAGCGACCATAGATCCTGGATCTGCTTTTCTGCTCCGGAAATCACTACGGTATCAAAGCCAAAAAGGAATCCGGCCAACGCAGCGGTGATGGACCATAAGATAAGACGGGATTTTTGCATAAGGTGTTAGATGGTGAACACACCTTCGATCTCCACCAGCAGGTCTTCGCGACATACATCCGATACCAGGAAGAGGGATGAGTTGCAATTCAGTTTGGAGAGACATATCTTCTTCACCTCAGGGATATCATCCTGGTACTTCACATAGACGCGAAGGTGCGAGAAACGGATGTCGGAAACTTCAAAACTGATTCCCAGGGCTTGTTGGTTTTCCTCTGAGAAAAGCCTGAAGATATTATCGATGGTAGTTTCGGTTTGCTTCTTCACATCACCCACATGCATGGTCTTTTCTCCTAATATGGATGCTGTTCCGGATACATAAACATATTGTTTCGACCCGATGGTAACCAGTTTTGCCCTTTCAAATTTGGGAGTGCACTTTTGTTGTGCTTCCCCAGTGGGTGTTCCCTTCAACACCTCTTCAGAATACCGGTGTGCATCAATCTGTCCAGGATTTTGAATCGGTTTGGACTGAACCTGATCCGACTCTGAGAGCGCCATGAAGTCGATAATCACACCTCCTGTATCCATACCTATGCCTGTGGCTGCCGGATATCCGGTTGAAAAGTCACCCTGATCATAATAACGACTCCGCACATCGTTAAATACCTGGTAGTTCTGATGTTCTTCTGCTACACCCTCTACTATGGCAATATTCTCAATGTAGTTCCACTGCCGGATGATATGGTGAATGGAGAGTCCCTCAGCGGCAAGTATACTAATACCCGCTTCGAATGCCTCTATGGAAGATTCCAGGATAGTATCTCCCGGACCGCCCATTAGTCCCGCACAGTGAACCGCCTTAAAATCATCATACTCCACCACAGTGTATTGCAGACCTGCATGATTTTTATAGGTCACCTTTTTATTCTCACTGGCTTTTGTGCAAATCAGTTCCAGGACCACATCACTTCCGGCCACCGGGCTCTGTGCCACAATACTTGTGGCAGGCAGATCTGCCCCGCACATCTTGTGTAACTGTTCCCTGATCAAAGCAGAACGCTGGTCGTACTCTTCTCTGGTTTTTGCCGATATGAAGAAGGTTTGCTGGGTGATGAAATACCTGACCTCCTCTGAAGGATAAATGAAGCCGGAAAGCTGTTCAATACAATTTCTTACCTGCTCGGGAAATGATTTCCCCGGGGCAGGGACAATATGCTCAAAATCAAAGTTGTTTGATGTTTGAGAGCCAATCCTCATAATGATCTGTTCCACCATACTCGCCGTGCTCCAAGTTCTGTAGGCTCACAAATATAGATAATTTTTATAAATGCCAGCCTCCTTCTGCTGACGAACAGATCAATCTAGCTCAAGTATCCTTATATTTTGAAAACTCACTTCATCGCCGTGATCCTGTAACAGGATGTGACCAGACTCTGCTTCTCCAAAGGCAGGCCATTTCTTATACTTGCTATAAGCCACCAGTGCTCTCCACATCTGAGTTCGCCGCTCATATTCAATCACCTTTACTCCATTGAGGTGGTGAGATACTTTGGATCCCTTCACTTCGATCCTGGCACGGTTCCATTTACCCACTCCGTTAAAGCGTTTCTTTTGGCTGTCCTCTCCATACTCGAGTGCATCTGCTTCCATCAGGTCATACAGGGAAGCCAGTGTGCGGTTTCCGGAAATCCCCTTTTTGGCGTCAGGGTGCCCTCTGTCATCCAGGATCTGGAATTCACAACCAATGGCCGAACCTGCCCCTGTGTTCAGGTCGGGATCCACAAAATATTTGATTCCGCTATTGGCCCCTTCAGTGATTTTAAAATCCAACTCCAGGATGAAGTATTTGTATTTTTCCATGGTCACAATATCTCCCCCATGGGCCGCCTCAGCTCCTCCGCTGGCATGGACAGTCAACACTCCCTCATCCTTGCTCCAGCCTTTTTCAGGGAAATGGTCCAGATTGGCACCTCTCCATCCCTCTGAAGTTTTCCCATCCCAGAGGAGTTCCCACCCCTCTTTTTTCTGGCCTGCGGTCAGCTTATTGGTGAGGTAGCTCACTTCAGGGGAGAAGTCGACCTCCGTTTTCATATATCTCTCCGGCTCCTTGGTAATGATCCTGATGTTTCTCCAGCGGATCTCTTTTCCAGCCAGTTCGGCATTTTTTCCTATGCCATGCACCTGAAGCGCAATAAATCCTTCCTTACGGACATCATCCACCAGGTTGGCAAAATTGACCCCGTTGATATACGTACGGATGGTATTGCCCACGGCCTCTACTCTAATGTGGTTCCACTCCCCGCGCTTGTTGGCTTTTACAGCGCACATATTATAAGACATAGGATAGAGCCAGCCCCTCGAGGCCTCCTCATAGATCCCTCCAGCCCAGGGGCGGTCGTCATGGTCATCACACTCCACCTGGTATCCGTTCACTCTTTCAGATCCGTCAGGTCTGGTGGCCACACTCCTGAATTGAACTCCGGAATTGAGTCCGCGATCCATCTTCATTTCATATTCCAGGATAAAGTCACCGTACACCTCTTGTGTAGCCATAAAGGTATTGGGGGTCCCCGTCTTGGATACCCCAATCACCTCACCACTCTCCACCCGGTATTCGGCGGTCCCGTCCAGTTTTTCCCACCCTTTCAGGTTTTTCCCGTTAAACAACTCCACCCATTCCCGAGCATTTAGTGCGACAGTGACAGCCATCGCAACAACCAATAGTGTGGCTAATCGTTTCATAGTAATTTCCTTATACTTAATACTTCTCGCTTTTACCCAAGGCGGAATTCATTCCGTTGTAAGCATGGGATTCGTGTAATATATCTTGTGATTGAACTCAAAATCAAACAGAGTCACCTCTCTCAACCGGTAATAAGACTCCCAGTAATTCTCAATGGAGCGGATGTAATCCCGCTTGGCAGCCTCTCTTTCAGCCAGTGAAATATTCAGATCGGTAATGCTGATCTCCCCGTTCTGAAATTTCTTAAGAGCGATCAGGTATCCCTCCTCAGCCACATTATCCGCCGCTTCCGCTGTCTCGATCTGGGACTTGATCAGATTGAACTGTTCCACCTGTACTACCACTCTGCGTTCAAAATCCTGCCGGTCCTGTTCTACGTCATACAGAACCAACTCCCGTTGCGATTCAGCCAGTTTTACCCGCGATTCGGACCTGCCCCAATCGAGAATCGGCACACTCAGAGATAACCTCACATTCTGTTGTTGTTCGGCATTCTCATACACCCCTCCAAAATCATCAGCGCTGTTGGAGATCCCGTAGTTCATACGAAGGGTAGCGTTTACGCCCGCACTGCGTTTGGCAGCAGTAAGATCCCTGTCTGCCTGGATCAATCTCCTCTCAAACTGCGGGGTTTCCTTGCGATTATCCAGCGACTCTTCCAGAGCCTTCACAGGATCCACTTCCCAGAGGAACATATCGAGGGGAATGATTAACTCGATGGTCTGATTCTGGTTGAGACCGATATACTTTTTCAGCTCGTAGTCCGCATTCTTCAGATTGATCCTGGCATTATTGAGAGCCTTCTGGGCATTAAATACCGATAGCTTGATCCTGGAAAAATCGTTCTCTGAAATGGTACCCAACTCCTGTCGCACATCGGCAATTTTCAGGTTGTTGCTGCTGTTCTTCAAATTGTTCTCCGCCAGCGCAAAATCGGTTTGGATCCTCAGGTAATAGAAAAAGAGAGAGGTGGCCTGATAAGAGATCTCTTCAATATTCTCAATGAAATTCTTCTGGGCCTCCTCATAGATCAGTGGTTCGGTCATCCGTGTCCACTTCATCCAGTTGTAGGCAAAAAGAGGTTGGGTGATTCCCACACTTACCGGATATCCTGAGAATCCGATGGTCTGGTTATTGAAATCCTGGAGCCTTACTACACCAGAAGCTGCATAGACTGTGGCACCCAGCAATGGAATGGATTGACTAAGAGCTACCTGAGCATTGGTCTCAAGTTGCGTTACTTTATTAAATAAAATACTTCCATCGGGCTGTATAATGGGTTTGGTCTGGTTCTCAAAATCGGGTAAATCTCCCGATAGCGTGAGCTGAGGCCGGAACCGGGTCTGGTGGTTCTTCCACCTCCAGTAATAATTCACATCCCTGTTCTGTGCATATTTGACGGCCGATGACTGTGAAATGGCCAGATCCACCACATTCCGTAAGCTCAAAGAGACTACCAGGGCATCCTGACCACGTAACATCAAGCAAGCCAGAAGAATATATAGAGTCAGATTGATTCGTATCATGCCAAATTAAGCTCAGTGTAAATCCAGTTGTTCCAGTTCCTCTGCAGAAGAGATATCAGTCAGAACTACTCTGTCGCCCTCATTCAGACCTTCAAGGATCTCCACAAACTCATCGCTCCTGAGCCCGGTTTTTATCTCCTGTTGTTTGACCTGTGTTCCCTTGAGGACAAACACCTGGTGTACACGACCCCGGCCTATGGCCGGACCCAGTGGAATGCGCAAAACACTGTCCCTTTCAGCTCTGACAATATCCAGGTTGACACTACGTTTTGGTCTTAATCTGGGATGGTTACTCTCCTGCAGATTTACATCAAACTCGATTTTCCTGTCACGGATGACTGGACTGACCGTTCCCACAACCCCCGCCAGTTTTTCATTGTCAATCCCCACATATACCTTGGTACCGGTCTTCACATGCTCCGAAAAATCATCATCCACCGTTCCCTGGATCTTGAAGTTGGAGAGGTCGGACATTTCAATGAGCAACCGGTCAGAATTCACCTTCTCCCCCACCTTGCCCCTGATGGAAAGGATGATCCCTGCGGACGGGGCCCTGATGATCATCTTACTTAAGGCCTCTTCTTTTGCTGCCAGCACCTTTTCCTGCATATCGATCTGCAGCCTTAATCCCTCTTCATCCGCTTCCAGTTGTTGCAGCTTGATAGAGTTCTTCTCCTTGATCATGATGAGGTCCTTCTCTGCCAGTTCCAATTCCTGTCTGGTTTTTTCAAATTTCGCCGGTGAAATTCCACCCACCTCCAGCAACTGCTCCTGATCGGCCAGCTCCGATTTCAGCGAAGCGATCCTCAGATTCTTCACCTGGACATTATAATCCAGATCCACTTTGGTGCTTCTTGCATTTAGCTGGTTCTTGCGCAGCGCATTCTGCTTTACCTCCAACTGATCCTGAATATTTTCTATTTCATTCTGGATAGGAGTGGGATCAAGTATAATGATGGGTTCGCCGGCATTCACATGGCTACCCACCTCCTTCATTATCTCTTTGATAATACTGGAGCCGGGACTTAAAATAATCACTTCGCTTTGGGGCTCCACCACCCCTTCACCATCAAAAGAGCGTATTAAATTCCCAATTTCAACTTTCGCTATCTGAATATCACGGCTTTGTGATGAATCGGCGGTAAAGGGAAAGAAAACTACGATGGTGATAGCCACCATCAGCAACAGAGGAACTCCAATATAGATTCCGCTACGTATTCTTGACATTTAAAAACTCATTAGAAAATAATAAAATCGAATTGTCACATCTCAATCTGTTTGGTTATTGCAGATTTAATGGGATACAGTACCCGCTCCAGCATCCGTTTCTTATCGGTGAGTATTTCAGCCTGACCCTGTAAATTCTGACTGAACGGGATCTCTATATCATAATAGGTGCGTAATCCGGCAGGAAATTCCACCTCAACCGTATAAAAATCGTCGTCTGGAACTTTTGATTTATTACTTACCAGGCCTTTCACCATCCCGTACTCCAGGTGAGGGTAGTTATCAAACTGAATATTCACCTGCTGTCCCTTCTGAACCTTTCCGGCTCCTTCCATGGGGAGGCTGATCTTACCCAGCATAGAACCCGACTCTGCCGGGATTATTGTAAGCACTTTCTCACCGGCTTTCACATTCTGGTTCTCACTCCAGAACCTGGTAAACGTCACGGTTCCACTTATCGGAGCCATCAGGAGATAATTCTGCTCCCATGAAGCAATGGAGGCCTTCAGGTTGTTCAACGATTCCTCCAGAATATTGATGTTTTGGGATTGTTCTTCCTGCTGTTTCAGTTCCAGGTCCACAATCTGTTCTTCGATCCTGCCAACACTAATGTTATTCTCTGCAATCAGGCTAACTATCTCCTGCCATTTATTTCGTTTTGCGAGCATTTCTGAATGGGATTTTTCCATATCAGCCTGTGAAACAACCCCCTCCAAATACAGGTCTGCATCCCTGCTCGACTGACGTTGTGCCAGGCTGAACTCCTCTTCTGCAATCCGCGCCCTCTCTGTCAGGCTCCTCGCATAATCCTGCTGTCTTACCAATTCAGATCGAAGCAACCCGATCCTGCGCTGGTGATAATCAAGGCGCTTAAACTCTCCATAATCCCTGTAAGCCTTCAAAAAAATGGAGTAATCGGTCTGTATGGTACCCAGCTTTTCGTTATTCATTTCAGGAAGATCCTCAGAGACATCCACAATGGATACCGTATCCAAGAATGTCAGATTTGTTTTCAACTGCATCACATCCTCATAGTCGGCAGGATTCTCAATCATCGCCAGAATATCCCCTGCCTCGACCGTTTCATTATCACTGACAAACAGTCTCACGATTTTACCGCTTGTGCGAGCTTCCAGGTTGGCTGGTGGATTTACCGAGGTAACTACAATTCTTGCTCTTTTAATATCGGGATACTTGAATACCCAGGCCCCAAAGATCAGTAATGCCAGCAGGAGCAGAAACAGGATGACTCCATTCCGGGTGATCCAGCCTGGTACTCTGCCCAACATCTCCTCCACTTCATTGCTCTGAAGCTCAATTTTCCTGGATGAATTACTATCAGGCATAACCATTCCTGTTGTTTGAGGCTAAGATAGCCTTTAGAATCGAACATTAAACACATTATAAGGCGAAAATATTGACAAAACGGGTCGGCGGGTGAACCGCGAGGATGTGGTCAAGCTTGCTTTTGTGTACTGGTGATCCTGGAGTCCGCTTTAGTGATTTGTTCCACAGTAAGCCTAATTATGTGTTGTGACAAATTGCGTGATGCGGCAAATGGCATTTACCTAGCTGCTTTCGGGCTTTTCTTTGGAAGTCAAATACTCTTCTGCAGTCATAACTGGAATCTTCGCCTCCTTGAAGTCCCTTAAATCGCGAGTTACAATGATATCTTGAATTTCCGCAAAATTTCGCGTGCTTCCATATTCAGTGTTACTTCGCGACATCTTTTAGAACCTCAATAAGCTCTTACAGCTTTTGATTGTCTTTAGGGTCTTCATCAGAGGCATTAATTTGTTGCGCTTCAAGGACCAATCGAAGCTTTCTGATAGTATTCAAGAATTCGATTTGTTCGGATTCTGCTCTAGTCTTGCGAGCAGTAGCACGCTGATTCTCCGCCTCTGCTAAAAGCTTTGAGACTCGTGATGTAATTTCTTCGTTTTGAAGTCCTTTTTGTCTCAATTGTTCCTTGAGATGGCTTATTGATTCTTTAAGGATGTCTAACGCTTCATCCTTTACCGAAGTTCCTTTCTCAATGTCTACTACGCTTTCCAGAATACGCCCAATAGTAGTTTGTAATTTGGGTAGTAATTCCCTGTGAAATATTGCTACTTTCGGGATTTCTGATCCCGTTTCACTCGCGCTTACTAGTGCCTGTTGTTGTGCAAATAGCGTTCTTCGCATTTCCACGAAAGCTCTTATAACAAAGACACTTACGGAATCAGCAAGTTCCGTATTAATCAGATTAGCAATCTGCAAAACGCCATGTTCTGTAAACGCAAAAGGTAGGTATTGTGTGCCGCCTCGTCCTATCTTTGAGGTCGCAGATTGCGACCTCAATTCATCAAATTCCTGTTTTGTAAGCTGAAACATGAAATCTGGCGGGAATTTTCCTGGATGTCGCTTGGCGCGCTCATTAATTCGTTTAGTTGTTTCTCCATAAATACGGGCTACATCCGCTGCTAGAATTACCTCTTGGCCCCGAATAGTCCTTATTGAAGCTTTTGTTAATTTGATTACTTCCTTCCCAGAAAATGCAACTTGCTTTGGATTATCCTTAGGTTTGTTTTTTGAGATCGCAGTTTGCGACCTCTACCAATTAATGTAGGTATAAAGGGAAAATCAGCCACAATTTCCTCATTCAGTGTAACGGTGGAATTAACCTGCCGTAGCGTGGCGCGGGATTTGCCTTTTCTGCAAAGAGCGTGACACGCGTTACGGTCGGCTTTAGTGAATTGTTATGCTAGTTTTATAACCATAATACTTTTCTAGGATTCACATTTTATTTTTTAGTTTTTATTCAATCAAGGCTTGATTTACTAACACTTTAAAATCCTTTGCCAGAGGTATGTCACCATATGGCCAAACCTGCGTCCAGACCATAGCAATAGTTTTGTCCTCCGGATCAATCCATAAATAAGTATTAGCCGCTCCTGCAGCAAAATATTCACCATTATTACCAGGAAGGTTGATTTGAGTGATGTCCTCCACTGTTACTAAACCTAAGCCCATACCATGACCAGGCAGAAATAAATCATCAGATTGAAGATGATTAATCGTCATGAACTCTACAGTTTGGGGGCTAAGTATTCGCACGCCATTTAATTCTCCTTTATTTAAAAGCATTTGCGCAAATCTCAGATAGTCACTCATGGTAGACACCAGACCAGCACCACCACTAATAAAAGTGGGTTTCATACTATAGGTGCTATTGTCTGGTCGATCTGTTGCAAGCAGTGGGCCCTCAGGATCTGGCCAATAGATTGTGGTAAGACGATTGAGTTTAACTGAAGGAACATAGAAGTCAGTATCCTTCATACCCAATGGAGAAAAAATCATTTTTTGCATGTATTCGTCCAGAGGCATTCCTGAAATGACCTCAATCAAATATCCTGTTACATCCAATCCAATACTATAGTATAGGTCTGTGCCGGGTTGAAACCTTAGGGGTAGTTCTGTTATTTTATTAAAAAAATTTCCACTAGGTGCATAAAAATCAACCACCCTGGATTGCATATAAAGAGAATCTAAATAGTTATTTGGGTAAATGCCACCAGGACAATCCCAATACGAATTACATGTTCCAGTCAAATCAAAAATATATCCAAAACCTGAGGTATGAGTAAGCAATTGCTTTATTGTTATAGGGTATTTTTGATCAACAAGTTCCCTTTCTCCATTTTCTTCAACCAACACTTTTAAATCATCAAACTCAGGAATAAATTTGGAGACCTCGTCATCTAATTGAAAATGCCCTTCCTCGAATAAAATCATTAAGGCAACTGCAGTTACCGGTTTGGTTAGAGAGTAAATGCGAAAAATATCATCTGGTTTAAGCACTTTTTCTGTTTCGATATCGGAATAGCCGAAGTTTTCGAAATGGATTATTTTCCCATTTCGAGCGATCATTGACTGTATACATCCCGTCCTATTATCGGAAATGTATTGATTCATTTTTTCGTTGATTCGCATCAACCTTTCTGATGAAAACCCTAAAGATTCAGGTTCTGCAATTTCGAAGAGAGGAGTTTGGGCGGCCATCTTAAATGATGCAAATACAACGGCAAAAATTAATAGGTGTCTCATTTCCTGTGTTTAATTAGGTTGTAAACAAAACTATTTGATCGAGCATATCGGTGGAACTAAGCCGCCGTAGCGTGGCGCGGGCTTTGCCATTGCTGCAAAGAGCGTGACACGCGTTACGGTCAGCTTTAGTGAATTGTTCTGGGTCCTATATTTCATGTTGCTGATTATATTAACCTTTTGCCGCAATGGTGCTTTTCGTGACAAGTTAATATGCTTAACGGTCATGTGTATGTGAAGCGTGGTATTGATTAAGGGTATATTTCATAACCAGTGACTAATTTTCTGACTGTTACTTGGGACTTTCTGAGTTGAAACAACGGTGTAAGCGTTTCATATACACTTTGTTGTGCGGTTGTAGCTTTATCTATTAAAGTCACTTATATGTGCATTAATGACTTTCCATTCCCCAGATTTCGACTTTTCCCAAACACAGGTGAATGCTCCTGTATGTAATACAGCCACAGTATCACTAGCGAATATATTAACAGACCACGTTCCCGAAAATCCCGCTCTATCATTTGCTACCCATTCACTGATTTTATCTATCCTCATATCAGTCATAATGTTATAATAAGGTCGAATCAGCTTTGTTATTAATTCTTCAGAATTCTTCATCACTAAATTATTATCAAATACAACTACATCTGAAGCAAACATGTTTATTAATGCTAATTTATAACAAGGTTGTAAAACAGTACCAGCAGAACGATTATTTTAATACCACC
>CAZURA010000002.1:0-124301 GCA_964622985.1 uncultured Bacteroides sp.
GTTCATTGTTAAAAAGCCACATTTCTCAAGTTCAACACCCAATTGAACTAATAAGTGTCATCCGGTTGAGAAGAATATACACGGACTTATTGGGCGTAAAGAATTTGTAGAAAACAATTCTATCGAAATATGTTAAAAAAGTATATGATCTTTATAGTGGCCGGACTGCTGTCCGCTTGTCATTCAGAAACAAATCAAAACAGCGAAAACATGAATATACAGGACAACAACAAGATTCTGCTGATGAAGAGGCTGATCCTTTTGGATTCATCGGAGGTATTGTATGAGAAAGCAGGATTCACGCAGGAAGAATTCGATGATCAGTGGACGGTTCATCACAGCGAATGGAGTGTGGAAGACGGCTGGCTTGTTGGAGAAAACAGGGGGAACTGGCCCGGCATGGCCATCCTGAAGGAAGATTTCCCAGGGAATGTCCTGGTGGAATTCGAAGCACAAACCCTACTCCCCTCTTCCCATGATATCAATGTGATGTGGAACGGAGAATGGCTGGCAGATACCGATCAGCGCGGAATTGCCTATGTGGCCGGATTGGAGGGCTGGTGGACCGGTAAGGTGGGGATTGAGAAGTCGCCCGAATACAAATTTATGGTGGGTACGCCGCTCTTGGATTTTGAACCGGGTAAACTCTATAAAATTCAGGCAGGCAGCATCGATGGCCATTGTTTCATTCTGGCCAACGGAAAGCTCCTGCTGGAGGCCATGGACCCTGATCCCATTGACAATCAAAAGTACACCAAAGTCGGGCTGGAAGCTTATTGCAGTAAAATTAAGATCCGGAATATTAAAATCCGGCAGATCCACTGGGAAGCTGTTGAGATGAAATATGAGCCTGATTTCTGAAGCCAGAAAAACACTCGAACATGGAAAAAAGCTATCATCCGTTCCTGCTGACAGTTATCGTGGTCTTCTTAAGTCTTCATAGCTGCACCGATCCCATTGAAGAAGAGTTCAAAAATCCGCCCGATTGGGCAAAACCGCATACCTGGTGGCACTGGGTGGACGGCCATGTATCCAAACAAGGCATAACAAAAGACATGGAGGCATGGAAAGAGGTTGGCATCGGAGGATTCCAGCATTTTAACATCGGGTGGAGAATTCCTTTTGGTGGTACGGAATACCACTCTCCTGAATTTCACGAATACATGGCTCATGCCATGAGTGAGGCGGAACGCCTGGGATTGGAGGCTGCTTTCAATTCTGCTGCAGGCTGGTCGTGTACGGGAGGGCCCTGGATAAAACCTGAGCATTCCATGAAGATGATCGTGTGGAGTGAAACAAAGATTAAAGGCGGTTCTGATAACTCAATTGAACTCCAGCTTCCGGAGCTCAATGAAAAGCAGCAGGCATACAATTTCTATCGCGATATTGCGGTTATGGCATTTCCCACACCTCAGAATGACCAGTATCGCTTGGAAAACTGGGAAGCCAAATCCTTGACGGACTTAAGGGCTAGATCCGATAAGTTCATTCCGACATTTGTTCAGGCACCCAGTGATGCCGTAATTGCTGTCGAAGATGTTCAGAATATTACTGGTGAAATGGACAGTAACGGAGTGCTGACCTGGGATGCCCCCGATGGTAGCTGGACGGTACTGAGGATGGGATATACCACCACAGCTGCTACTACCAAACCCCCTTCAAAAGGTGGATTTGGTCTTGAAATAGATAAAATGAGCAAGGTAGCCGCGGATATTCACTGGGACGAATTGGTTGAAAAAATCATTCAGGATGCAGATGGAAAAAAGGCGCTTACAACCATTTTAATCGATAGTTATGAAGTGGGACATCAAAACTGGACGGAGGATTTTCCGCAACTCTTTCAATCTTTGAACAAATATGATATTATTCCCAACCTTGTTTGTATGACAGGTCGGATTGTGGAAAGTACAGAATACACCGAGCGGGTGCTCTGGGATGTGCGATCCACTGTGTCGGAATTTACACTTCAGAATTTCTTTCTCCATTTTAAGGAAAAATGCCACCAGCAGGGTTTCTTGCTGGCTTGCGAACCCTATGGGACCGGCTCATTTGACAATCCTGAAGTGGCAAAACTCGTGGATCTGAAAATGACCGAATTCTGGATAAGGGAAACACCCTGGTTCAGAAGGAACCTCTGGGAATGGACCGGTCAGATGGTCTCTTCCGCCGCCCACCTGACCGGTGATCATGTAGTAGGTGCCGAAGCATTTACTCGCATGCAGGGCGACTGGACCGCACATCCCTACGCCATGAAAATCATTGGAGACCGGGAATTTACCAAAGGGGTGAACCGTTACATTTTTCACTCTTCGGTGCACCAGCCGTGGAACGATGATGTGAAACCGGGCTTTACCATGGGACAGTTTGGCACCCAGTTTCATCGCAACAACACCTGGTTTTCCAAATCAAAAGAATGGTTAACCTACATCACCCGTTGTCAGTATCTGATGCAGAAAGGGAACTATGTCAGCGATCTGCTGGTGTTGCATGGAGATGACAGGGGCATCAATTGCCTGATTGGCCAGGAAGAAGCTCTTGATATGGATTACATCCCGGGTTATCGCTTCGATCTGGCGAAGACAGGTACATTAGAATCCCTGTCTGTGGATGGCAATGGAGAGATCAGGGTCACTCACAACGGAACGCTCCTGGACAATCGGTATAAACTCTTATTGCTCAAACAAGCCAGCCTGATGAAGGTCGAATCGGTGGAAATCCTGGGCAAGCTGGCCGATCAGGGAGCAAAGATCTTTGCTCCCCGTCCCCTCAGAACGCCGGGCCTGACCGACTACCTGGATGCCGGCGATCGCCTGAATAAGCTGATTGAAAAATACTGGGATTCGGGATTGATATCCACTCCGGATCAATATGAGCATGCCCTCGCAGAAATTTTGCCCGATTGTGACATGCCCGACAGTACGGAATACAGCCATCATATCATCGACGGAAACAGCTTTTATTATGTTTCAAACCAGACCTACTCCACGAGAAAAATAGACTGCAAATTCCGTGTATCAGGAAAACAGCCGGAAATATGGCATCCCGAAACAGGCGAAATATATCCTGCTCCAAACTGGAAAACAACACCGGATGGAAGAACGGAAGTAGTTTTGGATCTATCAGAAGCCGAATCGGTATTTGTGGTATTTCGCAAAAACACAAAAAAAGCAGGGAATTCAAACCCAGGCCCAATGTACAAAGAGCTTGCTGTGCTTGACAATCCCTGGCAGGTTTCCTTTGACAGGCACCTGGTGCCCGGGGGGCCAATCACCCTGGAAGGCCTGATCCCGCTGAATGAACATGCAGATTTTGATGTGAAACATTTCTCTGGAACAGCCACCTATCAAACTACATTTCACCTGGAGAAAGCGGACCAGCCCTTGTTTATCGACCTTGGTGATGTTCAGGTGATTGCCGAAATCAAGCTGAATGGAAAAGCTTTGAAAGCCTTGTGGAAACCGCCTTTCAGGGTGGATATTTCGGATGCGGTGCTCCCGGGCGAAAACGATCTGGAGGTAAAGGTGACCAATTTATGGGTCAATCGCCTGATTGGGGATGAATATTATCCGGCGTGGGATGGAAGAAACAATGGAGATAAGGAAAAAAGAGGGCCTTACTATGAATCGCTACCCGACTGGCTGGTAAATGGAGATCCCATGCCAGAAGAGGATAAAAAAGCATTCTCTGCATGGTGTCACTGGACCAAAGGTGATGAGTTGCTAAATTCAGGGCTGATCGGCCCTGTCCGCATCCTGAGCCTTACATCAAATTGAACCGGAATGAAGAAGATTGTCATATTTGGTGCGGGAAAGATTGGAAGGTCCTTTATCGGGCCGCTATTTGCGAATTCAGGATATCACATTGTGTTTGTTGATATTGACCGGACCCTGATCAATGAGATTAACCAAAAGGGCTTTTATCATGTCGTTCATATCAAAGAAGACCGGAAGACCGTACGGATCGATCATATTTCAGGCGTACTGGCCACAGACAGCGAACAGGTTGCAAAAGAGATCGCAGGGGCAGAGCTGCTGGCCATGTCTGCGGGACCCAAAGCCCTGCCTGCGATCGTGTCACTGATAGCCCGTGGCATTTTAAGGAGATTCGAAGAATCCCCCCGGTTCCCCCTGGATATAATCATTGCGGAGAATCTGAGAAATGCGGCGGAAATTATCCGGAATGCCTTAAAGAAAGAGTTGGGTCCTGGATTTCCCGTGGAATCTTATGTGGGATTAGTTGAGACCAGTGTGGGGAAAATGGTCCCGATCATGAGCAAACAGGAGATGTCTGATGACATGCTGAAGATTTATGCTGAACCCTATAACACCCTGATTCTTGATAAGAAAGGATTCAGGAATCCCGTGCCTGATGTTCCGGGTCTTGCTCCGAAAGAGCATATTAAGGCGTGGGTAGACCGGAAATCGTTTATTCACAATTTAGGTCACGTTGCATGCGCCTATCTGGGATATGTGTCTGATCCCGCTTACACCTACATTTATGAAGTTCTGGAGAACGAACGGAATAAGACCCTGGTGCGTGAGACCATGCTGGAGGCCGCCGCCATACTCAAAAGCATGTATCCTGAGGAATTCACAAATAAAGACCTGAAGGAGCATATTGATGATTTGATTGACCGCTTCGAAAACCGCTCCCTCAAGGATACGGTATTCAGAGTTGGAATGGACCTGAACAGAAAACTCGGTCCGGAAGACCGCTTAGCCGGAGCAATCAGAACCGGTATCAAAGCTCAGAAACCTGTTAACCGGATTCTCTACACACTGGTCGCCGGAACCTTTTTCAGGGCCCGTGACGAAAACGGGGAGATGTTTGAAGGGGATGAGAAATTCATTGGCCACTTCAAGCATGGACCCGGACATGTGCTAAAGGAGATCTGCGGATTTGATGAAAACATCCATCCCGGATTATTCACCGCGGCCCGGGAATACCATAATCAGATTTCAGGTTCATGAAGACAGCCCGCAAATCATCTTGAAGGGCTAGTCCCCCCGTACCTTCGATCACATCATTCATTTGCACTATAGGTTTAATTAAGAAATTAGGATATTATGCAATAATATTCATGATATTTTGCAATTTGATTGCAATTATGTTATAGTCTGTGCAGCTATATTATGGCCCTGGTCAAGGTGATGATGTGGATTTAAGGAGGGAGCTGGATGTATTGTGCAATAAATTGGATGCTAACAGACTATTTATTGTAGCCATTGCAGATAAGGTAGAAGAGGCTGAAGCATTGGTGGAAAAGATCAATTAGTTTTGTTACAAAAGCATATGTATAACATAAAAACGACATGATGTTTCAACAAAAAACGTACACTGAAAGAAGAAAAGCATTAAAGGAAAAAGTAGGAAAGGGTCTTATACTGCTGTTTGGTAACGATGAATCCCCCATGAATTATACGGATAATACCTATCATTTCAGACAGGATAGCACCTTTCTCTATTACTTCGGCATTCTACGCCCGGGTTTGTCAGCGTTAATAGATATTGAAAACGATCGCGAAATCATTTTTGGCGACGAATATACTGTGGAAGACTACGTATGGAGAGGACCACAACCCACCATTGCCGGAGAGGCAGAAAAATGCGGCGTCACGATTATAGAGCCATTCATTCAACTTGCATCGAAGCTTGAAACGGCAAAACAAAAGGGGCAAATGATTCATTTTCTACCCCTCTACCGTCATGAGAATATGATAAAACTACATGAAATGTTGGATATCGCCCCTAAGGACGTGTCAGCAAAATTCTCAGTTGAATTGGTTAAGGCTGTTGTAGGTCAGCGTGAATTTAAATCCACAGAGGAGATCACTCAGCTGAACCAGGCCGTTGATGTTTCAGTGGATATGCATGTGGCAGCCATGAGATTTGCCCAGCCGGGAATGACCGAAGCTCAGGTAACGGCAGAGATTCACAAGATAGCAATCGCAGCAGGTGGCAACCTTGCATTTCCAATCATCGCCACAAAAAATGGTCAGACTTTGCATAATCATTACCATGGAAATACAATAAAAGAGGGAGACCTCTTCTTGATTGATGCAGGATTTGAAAACCAGATGTCGTATGCCGGTGACCTATCCAGCACGATCCCTGTAAGTAAAAAGTTTACTTCAGAACAAAAAGAGATTTATCAATTGACTTTAGATGCCCACCAGGCCTCCATTGATGCACTTGGTCTGGGAATTCCTTTCAGAAATGCCCACATTGCTGCCTGCAAAACCATTTTTAACGGACTGAAAGCCATGGGACTTACAAAAGGAAATACAGATGATGCATATGAGGCCGGGGCCCACGCACTGTTTTTCCCGTGCGGCACAGGCCACATGATGGGATTCGATGCTCACGATATGGAAGACCTGGGAGAAGTCTGGGTGGGTTACGACGGTAAACCTAAAAGCACACAGTTTGGTTTAAAATCTCTAAGGCTGGCAAAGCCCTTGCAAGCGGGGCATGTATTTACCATAGAACCGGGTATCTATTTTATTCCGGAACTGATTGATCTGTGGAGATCGCAACATAAATTCAACAATTTTATTAACTGGGAAAAAGTGGACAGCTACCGTGATTTTGGTGGGATAAGAAACGAGGAGGACTTTGTAATGACAGATAAGGGTGCTCAGGTCTTAGGCAAGCCAAAGCCTATGTCAATTGAAGAAATAGAGGCCATTCGCGCTGAGGTGTAGAAATAGCGTAGCGATTTTGAGTGAACAATTCTTTCGGACAAGCTTATGACGAAAGAGAGGGCTGAATAAACAAATAAATGAAAGATATCAAAAGAGATTCTTTTAGACGAAAATGGAGTGACTCAGATGCCGTGGTTGTATTATTCAAATTTGCAGCACAATGGTGAATCCTTTCCTTATACTTTCTGGACTTATTCCATCAACCGGCTCACTCGTTTTTATTCATAACTTTGGAAGAATTATGTTGAAATGATGAACTGATGATGAGACTGTGGATTTTCACACTAATTAGCATATTAATTATTCCAGCCCTATGGGCTCAGTCAGTTACGGTCACCGATATCGATGGAAATGAGTACCAGACTGTCCAGATCGGGAATCAGCGGTGGATGGCTCAAAATCTCAGGGTGACTAGGTATGCCAACGGAGATGACCTACCCTATCTGAAAGATGCCACTGAGTGGTCCCAAACAAAAGAAGGTGCCTATTGCTACTATGAAAACATCACGAAGTATATGGAGACTTATGGGAATCTCTATAACTGGTATACGGTAGTGGATGAGCGGGGTGTATGCCCCAAGGGATGGCATGTTCCGGATGACACAGAATGGTCTGTACTGGAAAAATACCTGGGTATGAGTACCGGTGAAATATCCGGAATGACCGCCTGGCGGGGGACCGATGAAGGGAAGAGATTAAAATCGGAAAGCTTCGGGGGGAGTAACAGTTCAGGTTTCTCAGCCATGGGGACAGGGTACAGGGATCCGGAAGGTGTCTTCAGAGCCATGGGGACCGATAACGATTACTGGACCTCGACACCCTATGACAATAAGGGTCAAATAGAAGGGGTGTTACGTGGTTTTCTCCACTCACATTCAGGGGTAGTTCGTAACTTCCATGTACCGGAGTACGGATTCTGCATTCGTTGTATTCGTGACTACTGACCTATATCCGGGAACCACTCCATGTCGAATGCTTTACGTGACTTTTCCAGTTCCCGGGCGTAGTCTGGTTCATTAGTAAAGTGCCTGGTTTCATAAGGATCCTTATTCAGATCAAGCAGTTGTTCTTCCACACCAGCTGCATCATACCTGATGTATTTTAATCCATTTTCCGAAACGACCATTCTGCCGATCTCGCTCTCTACCCCTAGTGTTTTCCTCCAAGTCACCTTTTTGTCTTCGAAAAGAGGTCGCAGACTTCTTCCCCGGGGATCAGATATTCCTTCTATACCGGCGTAATCGCACAGGGTGGGGAGCAGGTCAAGACCGTTGGAGATCAAATGGGTCTTGTCGACCTGCCGGGGTTGAATCTTGCCTTTCCACATGGCCAGGAAAGGAATGTTGGCTGCCTCTTCATAGAGGGCGGTCTTGTGTTCCATCCGGTGAGCGGCATCCATGTCTCCATGGTCGCTGGATAATATGACCAGGGTCTCTTCCTCTTTGCCGCTCTCTTTCAGAGCATCCAGTATGATTCGGATCTGGCTGTCCACATCCTCGGTGAGACGGCAGTAAGCGTAACGATGCATCCGCCATTGTTCATCGCTGTATTCTTTTCTCGCCTTGATCCGGAAATCCCGTCTTTCAATTAGCGACCTGATGGCTTCAGGTTCATCTTCCTGGGGTTCTATGTTAGTGGGTAAAGGAGGAACATGTTTGGACCAGAATTCCTCTTCAGATACACCTTCCGGCCACTGAATAGCCGAATCGAGCATGGCCAGTTCGGTCTTTCCGTGAAACAGTATGGGATGATCCGGTCTGGCAAAGTCCCGGATAGCCATATAGCAGATATCATGGGGATTGATCAGAGACACCACCATAAAGTAAGGCTTGTCATGTGTCTCCCTGATCACCTTTGCCGCCTCTTGAGCAAGGATTTCCCTTTCATTGTCGGAGATATCCCTGAATCCCAGTACCGATGGGGCCAGGGATGGCGGAAGGTGCTCTTTCCCTCCGTAGATCAATTCGTAACCGGCTTCTCTCAGGCAGGATGCCAGCGTGGTTTGAAGCACCTCATCCGAGACCTGGGGGATCCTCATGGAGCCGGCGTTCTCCCTAGCCTGGTTTCCGTCCGAATCGTTGAAATAACCGGGGAAACGACCGGTCATCATACTTACCCGGGCAGGCGAGCAGACCGGATTGGTGGTATATGCCCTGGTAAACCGTATCCCATTCTCAGCAATATAATCCATCGCCGGTGTTGACAGGTAAGAATTGCCTGCACAACTCATCATGGTTGCGCTCTGCTGATCGGTGTAGAGGTATATGATATTTGGACGATCCGGCGAACTACTCCTGGTACAGGAGTGACCGATTGATCCGGTAATAAAAAGGAGCAACACAGGTACCTTATATAGTATCCATCGACTCACAAACCAACTGTTAATCCAAATTCTTTTCATATAATTCCTATTGAGCTAAATAAAATGTATTCTTAATAGAGGGGCCAGTCCCTGATATAGTACCCATCAAGGGTGAGCAGTACCATGTTTCTGATCTCTATCTTCCCTCCTCCCTGTGAGGGCTGGATCCGGAGGGTGCTTAACCTTCCTTTCAGAGGCATCTCAACAATATATTTGTGCCATGCTCCGTCATGGATGGTTTCAATGGGTGATGAATTCTGTACCCCGTAATTCAGGTCTCCGCCCAACTTCCATGAAAGAGTACCTGTACCCTGACTGTTGGATTTCATTTCGAATTCCAACAGGAAGGTGGTATCGGAGACATTGGGAGTATACACTGTCTCCACACTGGGCTCATTCCCGATGGATTCAATTCGGAGGAGCTTATCCGAGACCGAGATCCGGGTATCCGCTGAACCGTGGAATGCATCGGCCACATTGCCGGCATACTCCTGGTTTAGCCTGGGCAACAGGATCCCGGCCTCCTCTGCATGGGCATCCAACTGGTTTAGCATCTCTTCCACCTTCCCGGGCATCTTCTCTGCCAGGTTGTTTTTCTCCCCTATATCCTCCTCCAGGTTGTACAGTTCGTATCGATGCTCACGGCCAGGTCCGTCAAAATAGAATTTGTAGAAACGCCAGGGCCCGTGCAGCATGGAAATATTGGCCCTTCCACCGGTGGCCGGTACATGGTGACAGAAGGTGGAGTAGATGGGCTCCCGCGCATACGATTTCCCTTTAAGAGCCGGAGTATAACTTACTCCATCGGTGACCATATCCTCTGGAAAGGGGATTCGAACAAGTTCCAGGATGGAGGTGAAATGATCCACTGTGGAGACCACCACGCCGGATTCAGTTCCAGCTTTGGTCAGGCCCGGAGCCTTGACAATAAGAGGAACTCTGACGCCCCCTTCATAATTGATCCCTTTTCCTGCCCTTAGGGGAAAGTTATTCGTAGGTGTGGTTCCATCCGGACCATCATACATGTTCCCGCCATTATCGCTGGTGAAAATAATAATGGTTTCCCTTTCCAGTTTCAGCTCTTTCAGCTTTTTCATGATCCTCCCAAAATTGGCATCCATGTTCCCGATCATGGCCCCCATGGTGGGACAACGCTGCCTGTTTTCAGGGCCGATCTTGTTGTCATAGTATGCCTTTAGGTCTTCCTTTCCCTGGTAGGGAGCATGCACATCATAGTACCAGAGGCAGAGCAGAAACGGATTCTCCTTGTTCTCGGCAATGAAGTCGACTGCGGCATCCGTAACCACATCGCAAATGTGAGTCCCGTCGGGAACTACAGGCAATGTTTCACAATCCCACGGTGCAAAGAAATGACCGGGGGGAGGGGGTCCTGGATGTTCCCGTCCACCGACCACCACATCGAATCCCTGGTTCTCCGGTATATAAGGATCTCTTCCCAGGTGCCATTTACCCATGAAAGCAGTGATATAACCCTGCTCTTTCAACACCTCGGCAAAAGTCAGGTATTCGTTGGGAAGCCGGGTCCGGGTCTGGGGGGTGGCACTCTTATGCCAGGGCTGTGCGCGGTCCGTTTCCTGAGGGTCCAGCACCACCTCTTCCACATGACCTGCCGGTGTAGTAAAACGTAATCTTCCCGGTTCCTGACCGGTAAGGATACTGGCTCTGGTGGGAGAACAGAGGGGACTTGCTGTATAAGCGTCCGTAAAACGCATGCCTGATGCAGCAAATGCATCCAGGTTCGGGGTTTCATAAAGATCAGAACCATAACAACCCAGATCCCTCCAACCCAGGTCATCGGCCAGCACAAAAATCACATTGGGTGTCTCCGGTGTTGTGCAACCCAAAAACAATAGGGGAAGCACAGATAACAATCCCAGCCTGGTGATGGATATACAGTTCATCATGAATATCTGTTTAATAGTTTACCGGTACCTTATTAATCCTTTTCTGGCCCCGTCTTTCCTCAAAAAGGATTCTATCGGGCCCACCAATCCTCCAGCTGAGATTTCAGCCGGGCTACAATCTCCGGATGCTTCTCTGCCTGGTTATCCCATTCAAAGGGATCATTCTCCAGGTTATACAATTCAGGAGTTTTATCAGGTTGTCCCACAGGGTCTGGAAGGATCAGTTTCCAGGGCCTGGTGATGATGATCCTGTAATAGAGGCTGGAATCGATATTGGAAAAATCATGGGCATAAGTTTCTGCAAAAATGGCATCACGCTTTTTTCTGGCATCTTCGTTTAGCAGATTTATCCCCTGCATATCCGAGGTAGTGGGAATGTTACAAACTCCCAGTACGGTAGAGGCAATATCTATGCTACTTACCAGGGTGGATGGGTCCATTTCGGGTTCAATCACTCCCTTCCAGCGAAACATCATGGGTGTACGGATCCCCATATCATAGGGAGCTGTTTTCGATCTGGGAGCAAACTGGTTTGGACGGTCGGGATCCTGGATCCAGCCATTATCCGTAACATATACGAACACTGTACTCTCTGACAATCCCCTCTCATCCACGAAGTCCATCAATTGTCCAACCGTGATATCAAACCATTCGCACATGGCCCAGTAGTTGGCTACCGCCGGTGTAGGTGCCAGCGGTAAATATTTTTCTCTGAGAGAGTCCGGGGGTGTATGGGGCGCATGAGGTAAAAAAGGTGCGTACCAAACAAAAAACGGAGTTTCATTATCCTGAGCCTCATCAATAAAATCATAAATCACATTCAATCCCTCCCTGCCAATGTCAAGCCCCTCATCGCCATGTCTGCCCCATTTGGAAGGATCACCATGGGTCATCCCTTGTGTAAAACCTCCCACTGAATAGTGACCTTCCCACCATTTTCCAGTCTGTAAGGATACATATCCAGCTTCACCCAGCAGGTCCGCCAGGGTTGTTAAACTTTCAAAGTTTCTTATATACGGTTTATTAAAGGATTCGCGTTCTGCAAGCCAGTCAAGGCTCCATCTTTTCTTTGCAGTTGGCTCAAATACCGGGTCATTTCCGATCACACCATGCTGATGGGGATAGAGTCCTGTAACCATGGAGGCCAGTGCGGGGCGGCACAGCGGAGCCGTAGTATAGCCCTGTGTAAAGGTGAGACCCTCTTCTGCCAGCTGGTCAATCCTGGGAGTCCTGATATGCTCATGCCCAAGGAAACTGTAATCGGGCCAGCTCTGGTCATCCGATATGATTAATATGAAGTTGGGTTGATTGGTGACTGCTTCCTCCGAGCAGGACATCAGGGCAGAAAAGATCAGAGCAGATAGAATACATTGGATTCCTTTCATATTCATGATTCTAGTATTAGTTAGCCAGTGGATGCAACATTTCGAATTATTCATGCATAAATGTAGTGCGAGTTAGTCAGAAAAGAAATAGACGATCCGGGCAACTATTTGTACTATTTGATCCGAATATAAAATGACTCACTGGAACCCATGTCAACCATAATACTTTTTTAAAGTGTATTAATAGTTATCATTAAAAAAGTATCAGGATGTATTAAATATGGCGTGGCGAATCAGGGAGCAGATCCCTACTTTTGAGTATATGATTTACTCCCTTATACTCATAGTATGAATATCCCGCCAAGATCCAAAATCAGTTTTTTCATTTTTCATTGCATCCTGATATGCATGCCTCTATTACCTCTTCAGGGCCAGGGAGCAGACCAGAGCGCCAACAAACATATGGCTGCCCATCACTATTCGGTGGTATGCACCGGTAATCAGATGCCCAGTTCGGTTATTCTGACCTACCCGGTGAATGAATTCAGGGTTCAGGATTACAATTTTTTACTGAAGCTCATGCCATGCCTGGAGATAGAAGGAGCGTTGATACCTCCTTCGGCCTTTGAAAGTGTCCATGTAGAAGACTTTCCGGGTGGAGTGAAAGCTATGATTGACCATCAGGGAACACGCATCATAACCCGCATCACTCCCTTGTTGACCGGCAGGGGTTCGAAAACCTGGAAAGGGGCCGTATTGTATGAGGTGGAAACGTTTCCGGCAAGAGAAGTTATGGTGTTTCTGGGTGGTGGAGAGACCATTAACCTGATCTGGGGCTTTGAAAAATCCATTATGAAACGTGATTCGGTTTCAATCCTGAAGGATGTGAAACTTCTGAGTGGTTCGGTGATGGAATTCCGGGGGGGAAAAGAACAGCTGTATATGGGGATCAGAACGTCCGGTCAGGTTACCCTCGAAACTGACGGAGATCCGGATTCTCGAGCCGAGGTACGGCTTTCAAATGGAAAGGGCTACATATTTATCGGATTTTCTGAAAATACCGATGACCTTCATAACCTGATGGAGATGGATGAAATGGCTGAGAAGGAAAAAGTTATACACTATTATAAGACCCTTCTACAGTCGTCCATTGAGACCCCTGAGGTTATTATGAATGAGGCATTTGCTTCCGCTATTTATAACCTGGAGTACAACTGGCTGGAACCCTTCGGATGGGGAGAATGTCTCCACCACTGGCTTGCCCTCTGGTACATGCAGGTGACTGCAGCTGCAGATTGGATAGGGCAACAGGACCGGTCACGGTCCTGTATCCTGGAACATGGACTTAAACAGTTTGATAATGGTGCGATTCCCATGTTCAATCCCAATCACCTGAAACTGGGTATCAGGAGACGTGACTGGGGTGGTGCCAATACCTTCTGGGTATGGCAGGTAAGGCACTATGTGAAACAGACAGGGGATATGGATTTTGCCAGACAGATCATCCCCTTTGTAGACCGGGCCATCAATCAGACCCTGGAAGAATATGATCCGGATGGGAATCTTCTCCTGGCCTGGGGTCTCCAGATCGGGAACCAGGAAGATTTTGTGGCCAATCCTTACGATGGATCAGTTCCTACCATGGAACTGTATAATATGTTTATGACTCGTGCAGAGCTCTCCGAATATACAGGTGATGCAGCGACAGCAGAACTATGGTTTCAGAAGGCCGAACAGGTCAGGAAGGTCCTCTACCGGGAGTTATGGCTGAACGATCTGGGCCGCTTTGCATACTATAAAGATCCGGCGGGTCGCATTTTGCCAGACGGACAGTATCAGACCTACCTCTATCCTGTCATTTATGACCTGGTAGATTCTTATGACCAGTATTCAGGACTAAGGCATCTGATGGACCGGCTGACAGATGAACAGGGGGCTGTTTTTGCATCCAATAACTTCCCCTGGCACGTACCGGAATCTGTTTCCACCTGGGGTATGCAACGGGGTGCCGCCCAGCAACCCTGGGCTGCCATGGGATTCTCCAAAGCAGGGCTGAACAACCTGACCTGGAAGCCATTGAAAGCCATGGCCGACTGGGCACAGGATCCCCGCCGGCCCGGATCCTGGCCGGAAACTGGTCCCGAGCCCACCCCGGCTTATTTTACACCACCGGCCGGGCTCTATATTTCAACTGTAACAGAAGCACTGTTCGGAATAAAACCGGACGTTCCCAAAGGTATCATAGAGCTGACTCCCTCCTTTCCCGATCACTGGCCGAAGGCAAAACTGAATCTCCCGGGTTTTAAGGCAGATTACACAAGAGACAGGAACCAGATTCAATATATATTAAACACTTCACTGGACCTGGCCCTGGAGGTGCAATGGCGATTGCCCGTCTCCCGGATCCTTGCATGCAGGGTAAACAATAAGGAGGTTGAATATAAGATCCGGCCTGGTATAAACCACATCATAGTGGATTTCCAGGTGCCAGCCTCCGATAAGACCGTCATCAACATTGAATTTGAACCGGAAATCTGCGAGCTGAATGCTCCTTACTCAGTGGCTGAAGGAGATACTATTTCAGTTTCAGAAAAGGGGGCCATTATAAAAAGGATTATTGATCGCTCCGGAGTACTGCAAAGTACCCGTATCATTTCCCCTTCCTCATTTTCCGGTTGTGTTCAGTCAGGCCTTCTCGATCCCTACCTGAGATTTAACCAGCTGGGACAGCTGAATTTCTCCAGAAGAACATTCTTCCTTGATTGTGAAACCGTGTCAGGTATTCCATTTACTGCCGCTGTGGATCTAACCATTCTTCCCGGTCTGGAGGCTGCCGTTGATGGTAACATCACCATGAAGGAAGGAGTTCCCGTCATTCCTTTGCTTATCAGGAACAATACAAGTCAATCCATTCAGGGAATGGCTGAACTGCGCATTGGCGGAAGGAGTATTCCCCTGCCCCTGGAATTGAAACCGCGATCAGAACTGGATCTCATGATTTCTCTGCCAGGAGAAATTGATTTAACAACCGGTGAGAATATCGCTTCCCTGGCCTTTCCGGGAGAAGCGCCCCTAAGCATCCCGTTTCAAAACAACATACCGGTGAATTCTCCTGAATTCACCGCTTTATCACTTCCCACAGAAGATATGATGCCCGACACTGCATGGAATAAACTACGTGTGATGCCAGGCTTTCCACATATATTCTTTACCTTTTCTACTTACGGCTGGCCAAAACCGATGGAGGCCCTTGATAACGTTACCGAATTATCCGTTCCGCAAATCCCGGGGTTGAAGTTTAATATTCCAGATCGCAGTTTTATCCCAATCTCTCACCTGTCCGGAAAAACCTCATATAAGTTGTCTCTGGAAAAGAGGAAATACAGGAAGTTATACCTGCTGGTCATGCCATTTGTGGATAATCATGATGTTTTTTCTGATGTGGCCCGTGTAACCGCATACAGGGGAACTCATTCGGTATATAGCAGGACCCTGAGTTATCCGGGTGATGTGGATTACTGGGTATCCAACAGGAATCCCAGCTCATTCGCATCATTCCGTTCGGAGCGAAAAAATCCCTACGAACTGTTGCCGATGCTGAGCCCAGGAAAAAGGGATCGGGAGGAAGGACAGCCCCCCGGTTTCCCCCAACCCGGGTGGTGGTCCTCTTCCATACCACTGGCCACTGAATCCTGTGTGATGAGTATCATTGAAATCAACCTGAATAATCCCATGGAACTGGATTACCTGGTTTTTGAAACCCTGGGTGCCATGCCGGCTTTTGGAATTGTAGCTCTTACGGCAGAAGTATCAGAATAGAAAGTTAACCTCAATCGTTTTATTCGGATCAAGCAGAATTACTCATAATAAGCAATGCATTAATATTCAATATCATGACATCAAAAGTCTTAGTCACTGAAACACTTGAAGAAGGCAAAGGGATCCTTAATCTGATCCCGGTGTTTGTTCCCCGCAGGTTCAGTAAAGCCGGCAGGAGGCTCAGGCTCCATCCCCATGACTACTATGCCCTTGGTACTGAGCGAGGTTCCATCAAGGAGAGGTGGTTCTCATCGGTCATCCCTGCCATGAACGGTGAGCTGGCCCCGGATGACGAAGGGATGAGTTATGTACTGCCTGCAGACGGAAACCTTGATAATAAATTCCTTTTGAGAGATGCCGTGGAGCTCCTGGGGGAACAGATTATCGGTAGGGAGTTGCAGGAGAAGTATGGTACCTGGCCCATGTATTCTAAATTTTTTGACTACAATGAGCCGCTATTCCATCACCTGCACCTCGATTTTGAAGCTGCTGCCAGGGTGGGTAGACTGGGCAAACCGGAAGCCTATTTCTATCCTCCCCAGATGAATAACCATGCAGGCACATTCCCGGTCACCTATTTCGGTTTTGATCCCGATGTAACCCGGGAAATGGTTAGGGAGCGGCTGCTTAATTACGAGTCGGGAGACAACCGGATCACAGAGTTATCCCGGGCTTACCGGATAGAACTGGGTACCGGATGGTACACCCCTCCGGGGGTGGTGCATGCACCCGGATCCTATCTGACTTATGAACCCCAGTGGAACAGCGATGTGAACTCCGTATACGAGAACATCACTGCCGGTGAGGTTTATCCCTACGAATTCCTGGTGGAGAACTGCCCTGAGGATAAGAAAAGAGACGTCGATTATATCATGAGCCTTATGGACTGGGAAAAGAATGTGGATCCTAGCTATAAGGATCAATACTTCCGGTCTCCAAAGAGAGCCAGAGAGGATGATTCTTACATGGAAAACTGGATCGTTTACGGCAATGACTTCATCGCCGGAAAGGAGCTTACCGTCTATCCCGGACAGAGTGTGAAAATCACTGATCCCGTAGCTTATGGATGTATCATGATACAGGGTCACGGCAAGTTCGGGGAATACAATGCCGAAGCTGCTGTCATGCTGCGGTACGGTCAGGCCAGTGCAGATGAATACTTTGTCAGCGAACAGGCTGCCCGAAACGGGGTGACCATCACCAATCACAGTAAACATGAACCCATGGTGATCTTAAAACACTTTGGTCCGAACCATCCTGACAAACCATGATAATATATTAAGACTATGTTTCTAAAAACGATAATGCTTACGGCGCTGATGCTGTGCTGTGCATCTGATGATTCAACTTTCGGTCAGGAGCATGATCTGGTTCCCCGGCACATAAGCAGCAATGACGTGGATATCATTGATGAGGCTTTCCTTCATGGTTATGCCCATAATATAGTAGCCGAGAATGTGAACGGAACAAACATCCCAACCCTCACCATTCAGTGTACGGACAAAAGTGTACACAAACCCGATAAGGATTTAGGGATCGATCGCCAGTTCTTTTCGGTATGGACAAGGGACCTCTATTGGGGATTTTTAGGATGGGCCCAGGCGGGTGATGACAAAGTGCTTGAGATGATGAAATCATCCCTGCAACTGCTGGTCATGGCAAAGGAAAATAACCAGGCACTGGGACAGAGTAAGGTATGGCCGCTGAATGACAAGCGGTTCTATATTCCCCAGGCTTATACTTCAGGTCTGCGACCAGCACTTGACTTTTATCCCTGGTGTTCGGAATCACAGGTCGATTTCCTGCTGCTGGCCCATAATTACTGGGAACTCGGTGGGGACAGAAGTTATATCGAGTCCATCTGGGATGAAATTGTATACGTAACACAAACCGTTGAGTTGATGGATACAGACGGGAATTCCCTTCCCGATGCACTCTGGGGAAGCTACGATTACATGGGGATTGGACTTGATTCAGAAGAACCCCTGATGAGTGCCAAGACCAGCCTCGCCTATCAGTCTGTCGCCCGGCTGGCTTATTTACTTGGCAGGAATGAATATGCAGATCATCTCGATACACTTGCCGGTAAAGTAAAAGAGACCATGAATAAACCCGTTGAAGAAGGCGGATTTTGGAAACAGGAGGGGAACACGGGTTATTATGTTCAGGGGCGGAAGATCACTCCCGGACAGGAATCGGTAAAGGATCGGTTTATCCCCTACAATAATCTTGTCCCCATATGGTGCGGAATGACGGACAGCGTGCAGGACAAGGCCATCTTTACCAGGCTTGACACACACTTTGACAAGTATTATGATCTTACATACGGGCCCATGTATTGTGCATCTGCGGCGAAAAATGAAGAAGCCGTAATGGATTGCTCCAGTGTGACATGGCTGGCGTTTCTGGATGTCTACCTGAGAGGGAAAAAGGATCATGAGGCGAACAGGTCGAAGATCTATCATATGCTCATGCAACATGCAGGCGATGCGGGAGGCATTCCTTTTGCAGAAGGTGTTGGGGTATCCGGTTATCTCACAGGTGGTGCCGGCAGAAGCTGGGACAATGGGAATTTCTTTCATATGCTGGTGTGCGGAATCTACGGACTGGAAAAAAGCAGGGATGGAATATCGATATCGGCTCCACAAAAGATCGATGAAATGCCACTGACTGAAATTCTCAATTTCTGCTGGCGTGATGCGGTCTATAATTTCCGCTGGAAAGGTGAAGGTCGTAAGATCGGCAACGTGCTGATCAGTGGCAATGAACTGAACCCTGAATCCGGTAAATATAAACTCACTGCAAAAACAGGTGTACATGAGGTATTGATCATACTGGAATAACTAATAATAAAAATATAACAGAATGAGAACAGTTCGTCAGTTATTGTGCTTTTCCATAATGCTTGTTTCTATCAGTGTTCATGCTGAAGAGCCTGAGAATAAAACCCATCGCATTGAAATATCTCCCCTGTTACTGGGACCTCCTACACATGAATATCCATCCGAAGAGCAAATGACTGAAGAAAAACTCAGCCGGATTCTCGACAATATGAAAAACGATGGATTCAACACCGTACTGATTGTAGGTGGGTATGGCGAGAAAGCATACTATCCATCCAAGATCCTGAAAGAGCCGAGCAGGAAGGATTGGTATGCCATCACATTTGAGTTGGCCCTGGAACGTAATATGCAGGTTGGTCTGTCCGGAGTCTCCTATACTTACCACAATCAGTTTACAGGGGGTACCTGGGATCCGGAATTAGATTTAGAGGTCAATAAGAAAGTATATTTGGAACTTTATCAGCGTTATGGTCACTTTTCCAATTTCTGGGGATGGTATATTCCCCATGAAACCGGAGACCGCATTCACCGGGGTGATATTATGGTAATACTCCGGGAATTACCCAGGTTCTTGAAGAAGTTAACCCCGGATAAACCCGTATCATTTTCACCATGGTTCCCCTCAAGGATTACGCTTGGCGAAGCAGAGGCATTATCTCCGGACCAGACTGCAGCAGAATGGGATGCCATATTGTCCCAGGTGGACGGGATCGATGTGTATGCTTTCCAGGATTCAACTGCTCCGCTTGATGAAATAACCGATTACTTTGCCGCCATCAAACCGGTATTTGACAGGCACGGGGTAGAGCTATGGGGAGTTATTGAACTATTTATCCGGTTTCAGGATCGCCCGGGAATCGATCTGTTCCAGAGCATCCCTCCGGAGATGCTGTTTGAGAAACTGAGATCGCTCAGCCCATATGTAAAGAGATTTGCCTGCTGGGAGTATCAAACTCATCTAAATCCAGATTCAGACACACCAGGTGCAAAAGAATTAAATGCAGTATATAATAGCTGGTTAAACACTGAAAGTCATGAATCTCAGAGAACGCTTTATTGAAACCATGAATTTCAATCCTTCGGTCCGCTCCCTCAAATGGGAATTCGGATACTGGGGGAAAGCACTGAACAACTGGTATGAGCAGGGATTGCCCATGCAACAATATCCCGTTGTGGATACACGGATCACCACTCCCACCTCTTCTCTCTACAATACCGCCTGGAGCTGTGAGGGTACGGAGAAGCTCCCGGATGGAATTGCAGTCATGGCAGGAGGATTGTACTGGCCCACACAGGGATTCCCGCTGGATCATGACGTGAAGGCCCATTTCGGTATGGACTATACTCAGCGGCTTGTGGATGTGAACCTCCATTTCTGTCCTATGTTTGAGGTGAGGCTGCTGGATGAGGACCAGGAGAAGTTCACTTATAGGGATGTGGATGGGGTGAAACGCGTATTCCTGAAGGAAGAAGCCACCATCCCCACCTCACTGGAATGGCCCATCAAAGACGAAAAAAGCTGGGAAGAACTGAAGGCAGAACGCCTGAGGCTGGACAACCTCCCGGAACGATTCCCGGAAATCTGGTCTGAACTGGTAAAGGATTACAATAACAGGGATTATCCGCTGGCCATCGGGGGATATCCCCACGGATTCTTTGGCACCCTGGCACACCTGATCGGCTATGAGAACCTCTTTATCTGGTATTGCATGAAACCCGGCCTGATCCATGACATCCTGGAGACTTTTACCTCCATCTGGCTGGCCGTATTCGAAGAGGTGATCGACCAGGTGGAGATCGATCACTGGCAGATCTGGGAAGACATATCATTCGGGAAAGGATCCATGATCCCCCTGGATATGGTGCGGGAATTCATGTCGCCCTATATCAAACGGATCGCTGATTTCATCAAATCGCGGGGAGTGAAGATCATCCTGCTGGATACCGACGGGGACTGCAACGATCTGATCCCTCTGTTTATGGAAGCCGGGATCACCGGAATATACCCGTTTGAAACCCAGTGCGGGATGGATATTGTGAAAGTACGGAATCAGTACCCGGAATTGCAGATACTGGGCGGAATTCCCAAGTCAGAGATCCAACTCGGCAGAAAGCGGATTGATGAGATTCTTGAGCCCGTAGAGCAGGTACTGAAAACCGGGGGATTTATCCCCTTTGGAGATCATTTCATCCCTCCGGAGGTGAATTTTGAAAACTTCTCCTACTACCGTAAAAGACTGAATAAGCTGATCGATCAATACGGGGCATAGGATTCTGTTGCAGCTATCAGTCCGCCAGCTCCCTTTCAATATCCTCCAGGGTCTTTCCTTTTGTTTCCGGTAAGAAGAAAAAGAGCACAACGAATCCAGTGAAACAGATAAGCCCGTACAACCAGAAGTTGTTTGCCCAGCCAATGGTCTCCTTGATGGTGGGGAAACTGAACGTGAGCAGAAAATTCCAGATCCAGTGAGCTGTGGCCCCAATGGACATGGCGGCTCCCCGGATCCGGTTTGGGTAGATCTCGGAAATGACCACCCAGAAAAGGGGCGCCAGGGAGAGAGAATAGAGCATCACATTCACTAACATCAATACTACCAAGGAAGTACCCGTGTTCCCAGTATAAAACCCCCCTCCGATCAATCCATATACAACTGCCATGAGTGAAGTGGCAACCAGCAGGATTTTCCTGCGACCCAGCTTCTCCACAGTGAAAATGGTAACAAAGACAGAGAGCAGCATAACCAGCCCAATGGCCACGATCTGCACCATCATCTCCTGTAGGTTGAATCCGGCGGCCTGGAAAATATCCGATGCATAGTAGATGACCACATTGATCCCGCTCCATTGCTGAAGGAAAGCCAGGAAAACACCCAAGGCAATTAATTTCAGCACTTTCCTGCCGAGCAGCTCTTTGAAATTGACATGTGCCACATGCTCCTGGGAGAGTGTAAGCTGGATATCCCTGACTTCATAATTGGCGTATTCTTCACCCCCCATTTTCTTCAGGATCTTATGCGCCTTATTAACCTCTCCGTTTTTCACCAGCCAGCGTACACTTTCAGGAACGAAAAACATCATGACAAAGAAGAGTAGAGCCGGAATGGTTTCCGCTCCAAACATCCATCTCCACCCCAGCTGCCCGTTCCAGCTCTCTCTGATCATCTGAGCGGTCGGACTGGCAATCAGTTCGGTGTCCAGCTTGGATATGAGTAGGTTTATCACCTGGGCGGCAAGTATGCCCACCATGATCATCAACTGGTTGATGGTGACCAGTATCCCCCGTTTCTCTGCAGGGGCTATCTCGGAAATGTACATGGGAGAAAGATTCAGGGCAGCACCCATGGCAATTCCCCCGATCAGCCGAAAGGCATTGAAAGAAAAGAAACTGGAAGCCAGGGCCGTGCCCAGTGCAGATAATCCGAAAAGAAATCCCGAGATGATCAATAATCTTCTTCGACCCAGTTTGTCACTCAGCAATACACACAATAGGGTTCCAAGGACGCACCCCACAATGGCTGAACTGGTTCCCCACCCTCTTTGTGTGGGGGTAACCAGATCAAAAAAAGGTTCATAAAAAGGTTTGGCCCCACCAATGACAACAAAATCATAACCAAACAGGAATCCTCCCATTGCTGCAGCAAATGTGATCATCCATATGTACTTCTGATTGTAGTGAGGTTGATTATTCATGGAATAAATGTAGGGTGTGAATGGACTTGCAGCCACACTAAATTTGATGAACTCTGATACTTTATTACCATATCAGTGAATGTTTTTGTAAAAAAGTACTAACATTGTTCATGTGAGTTTACGGGAGGTGAGTGTCATGACCAATGATCCGCTGTTCGAAAAAGTGCTTCTGTCTGAATCCTCTTTCCTGGTAAAGGAGGAGCATTTCTCCAGGTTTGATATCCCCTGGCATGTTCACCCCGAATTTGAGCTTACACTCCTCAGTCAGGGAAAGGGACGGATCAATGTGGGGGATTACATTTCAGATTTCTCTGAGCAAAAACTCCTGTTACTGGGACCCAATCTGCCACACAGCTGGTACGGTCCGGACGAATCAGCAGTGACTACCGTTTCCAAGCAGATCGTGATCCAGTTTCCCACTGATTTCTTAGGTGCAGGCTTCTTTGAAAACCCTGCATTCATGCGAATCGGTGATCTCCTGAACCGCTGCTACAGGGGATTGCTTTTCCACCACTCCGAAGTGAAGAGGGTCTCCCACCGGATCAAAAAGATCCTTCAGATGGGTGAATTTGAGAGGACCATTGAGTTGCTGCTGCTTTTGCAGACCCTGGCGGAAAGGAAACAGTTCACCGTATTATCGAGCATTGGGTATTCCACCCAGCTTAACCGGAGCGAGTCGGAGCGATTGAATAATATCTACGCATTTATCCTCGATCATTTCAGGTCGGACCTGGACCTCAATAAAGTAGCAAGCTACGCCAGCATGACTCCACAGGCCTTCAGCAGATATTTCAGGGAAAGGACCAGGAGAACATTTATCTCATTTCTCAATGAGGTTAGAATAGGCTTTGCATGCAGACTGTTATCAGAACAGGTCATGAGTATTTCCCAGGTTTGTTACGAAAGCGGTTACTCAAACCTTTCCAACTTCAACCGGCAATTCAAAAAGCTCAAATCGATGACCCCATCCCAATATGCGAGAGGATTTGATCAATAATGTGAAGGTCCAATCACTGTTACCTGATCTGTTCGGAGCCATCCAGCTTACTCCCAGGTCCTCCATTAGTGTTTCAATGGCTATTATGCTCTTTTGTTTATATTCTTTTTGATCCTGCCTCCGGGACCAAAAAGTGTAAAAGAATTCCCGGTTTGTGTATTTACCCTCATACACATAATCCATATTTTTAATACCTCTAGAGCCATCCTTAATGAAAAAGGCCACTGTATTGCTTGGACTGGGATTACTCGCATCCCAACTTATGCTCTTTTCCCAGGAAGAAAAAAAGGGTAAACTCCCCAAAGAGACCGTTTTCATAACGGTTGAGGATTCCATCAGGCTGGGCACTGACCTCTATTTCCCGCAAGGAGAAGGCCCCTTCCCCGTTATCCTGGTGAGGCTACCGTACAATATGAACGGTATTGGAGAATACGGCGAGAATCATATCAGGAGCTTCCTGGATCAGGGATGGGTGACTATCCTGCAGGATACAAGGGGGAAGTTTACCTCAACTGGCCAGTACCATCCGTTCAGGCATGAGCGGATTGACGGACTGGCCACGGTAAAATGGATCCGCTCTCAACCCTGGAGCAATGGAAAGATCGCAGGCTGGGGAGGAAGTTATGTGGGGTATACACAATGGGCCATTGCCGATCAGCTGGATGTGATCACACCAACCGTTACATCAGCAAACATGTACGAGCTAGTCTACCCGGAGGGTTTGTACTCCCTGGCCACAGTGCTTAACTGGGGTCTTGCCAACGGTGCCAGAACCTATAATGAGGTCGAACCGGAAAAGATGAAGAGCAGTTATTATACCTTACCTCTATCTGTGGCAGACGATTCAGCGGTCAAACAGATCGACTTTATAGATAGATGGCTGACCCATCCCTGCGAAGATGGTTACTGGGGAGCCATGAACCACCGGGCTGCCATCACCTGTCCCCTCTTATCCATCGCCGGATGGTATGACATATTCCTGATGACCCAGATTCGTGACTTTACTATGATGGAACCGTACCGGCACCCCGACAGTCGCCTGATCATCGGCCCCTATGCTCACGGTCAGATCACCAGTGAAACAGATTTTGGCAAAGACGGGAATCTGGCAACATTTGATGACGACATCATCGCCTACATCAAACGGCATCTGACAGGTGACAGTTCTGTGAGGGAGGAATCATTCTCCGGGAAACCCTATTCCTTTTTTATCATGCACAGGAACCAGTGGGTGGATAGTGACCAGTGGCCACCTAGGAACAGTACACCTACCCCCTGGTATATGAATGCAGACGGCATCCTTAGTCCGGAGCTCAATCCGACCGAAAAGGGGATAGAGTACACCTACGACCCGGCAGATCCCTTCCCCTCCATTGGCGGTACATTTCTGGGGGTTGGAGTAGGACCCGCATTCCAAAATCCCAATATCGGAAGGGCCGACCAGGTAGTTTTTGAAGGTGAAGCATTGGAGGAACCATTAGTCCTCCTGGGGCCCATTAATGCCACCATCTATGCTGAAACGGATGCCCCCACAACCGATTTCTACGTCTCATTGCAGGAAGTCCGGGCCGATGGCAAGATCATAAACATCCAGGAGGGTGGAAAGACTTACTATACTGAAGAACGGGCACCCTGGCCGAAAAGGATTGATATTTCTGTCTGGGCAACCGGATATCAGGTAGATGCAGGCCACAAACTACGCGTGGTAATCAGCTCTGCGCTTTTCCCCAGGTACAACAGGAATCTGAACTCGGGAGAAGAGATCTATAGTGCAAAAAATCCGCAGATCGCTCATCAGAAGATCTATGTCGGGGAAAAGTATCCTGCACAAATTATGTTGCCGGTTTTTGATATGGATTAATCTCAGTAAAATGAAAAACACTCTCTTTCTTTCCTTTGCTATCGCAATGTCTGGATACCTGACGGGTTGCAACACAGAAACCAACAAAGGACAAACAGAAACGATACCCCAAGAACTCACCCTGCTGACCGATTTCAGTATCATAGGCTATTCGGGTCCTCCTCTGGAGGAGGTGACCCTGGAGCGCTACCAGGAGATTGCCGAGTCGGGTATTGAGTACCTGGTGCCGGGCAACGGGACGGTGGACAGGGAATCCAACCTGAAAGCGATGGAACTTGGAGAACAGGTTGGGATCAAGATCATTCCTGTGGATATTCGATTATTGCCTTTTGTGATTGACAAGGTCGTTGTACTGGATTCATCGGCCATTGAGGAGATAGTGAATGATTATAAAGATCACCCCGCACTGGCTGCCTATGTGGTAAGGGACGAGCCCCACGGGGACCTCTTTCCGGATCTGAGAAAGATCTGCGATGTGTACAGGGGCCTTGATCCGGAGCATGAACCACTCATCAACGTACTTCCCTCCTATGGAAGCCCGACCATGCTGGGTTTTGAGGACTACCGTTCCTATGTGGTTTCCTACATTGAAACTGTTGAGCCAAAGTTATTCTCTTACGACTTTTACGCACTAAGAGAGGGAATTACCTGGTATGACTGGTGGTACAGCGATCTGTCCATTGTGAGGGAGGAGACCCGTAAGGCCGGTATTCCCTTTGTGGTGTTTATCCAGAGTGAAGGGATTGAAAATGGCCTTCGTGTACCTAACAGGGCAGAGGTGCTGTGGCAAATCAACACGGCACTGGCATACGGTGCCCGGGGAGTGGGCTGGTTCTGCTACTGGACCCCGGAACCGGATCAGGGTTTTTCAAACGAGGAAGAGGATAAACCATTCCTGGTTGAGCCACACTACAATGCTATGATCGATAAAGAGGGTATACGGACCGAACTCTATGATTATGTAAAAGAGGCCAACTTCTATCTGAAGAAAGCAGGAAAGGGGCTGCTTGGCTGGGAAAACACTGAAGTAGCACGGTATGCTGCCGGAGTATTGCTTGAAGGCTCCTCTCCCATGGTAACTCCTGAAGGTGAAAAAGTGAACCTGGTGATCGGAACTTACAGAAAAGATGATGCGGGCCGTATAGTTATCTCCAACGCCAGCTGCGAAGAGCCTGCCACCATTTCATTGAAAGTGTCGGATTCATGGAAAATCAACGATATTTTCGCTTCCATAGATGCGCATCCTGCTGAGGGATCATTGAGTGAATGGACTCTAAAACCAGGTGGTTCCACCATACTGGATTTAAATTAGTTATGAGAATACAGGACAAGTGTTTTACGAAGAACCATTTTTCGCAAATCGTTAAATTGACTCCATGAATGAACAGGGCCGGTTTTAAGGGGTAGCAGCGATCATCTGCTTACTGATTTGTTCACAGTCCAACGCGAGGGTCAAAAAGCACAAAACAAAGTCCATTTTGGGTATTTATCTGAGTCCATCAGATTCGTAAGTTTATTGGGTCTTTCTAATTCTTATTGGAACACACCAGCGATAACAAAAAAAAGCATCTGGCATGCTTCAAAGAGCACTTTGTATCCTGATCACTCTTTCATTATTGGGACCGGCCCCACTTCTTGGGCAGGAATCCATATCCCTGGAAGGGAAGTGGGCTTTCAGACTCGACCGGGAAAATGCAGGGTTCCACGAGAAATGGTTTAATGAAGCACTGCCTGGTCAGGTCACCCTGCCCGGCTCACTGGATGAACAGGGGATCGGAAACCCGGTTAAGGAGATACATATGGGCAAACTGACCAGCGAAACCCGGTATGTGGGATCGGCATGGTATCAGAGAGAGGTTGAGATCCCGGAGGATTGGGCCGGCCGGAGAATCGAACTGCATCTGGAACGTGCCTGCTGGGAAACCACCGTCTATGTGGATGGTGCTCATACCTCCGTACAGAACAGCCTTTCCACCCCGCATATACACGACCTCACCAGACTCCTTTCACCCGGAAAACACCGCATTACCATTCATGTGGATAACACGGTGAAGATCAACATCGGTCACACGTTTGGCAACATGCTCTGGCCACATGCACTCAGCGAAGAGACCCAGACTAACTGGAACGGGATCATCGGAAAATTGGATCTTATATCCACTTCTCCGGTCTGGATCAGGGATCTTCAGGCTTATCCGGATCATGAAAAAGAGAGCTTGAGGATCACTGTGAAACTGGGAAACAGTACAGGGAGAATAATGAATGGAACGATTGAACTCTCCCTGGATCCTGATGGCAGCCGGTTAAAAGATCAGTCATTTGCATTTAGTGGCACGGATACCCTTCTGGAATTGCACCTTCCCTTGGGGGATAAGACCCGTTACTGGGACGAGTTCGATCCGCAGTTGTATACATTGAGAGCCCGCATTGATACCAGGTATGGAACCGATCAGCGGTCTGTTCAAACCGGGTTGAGGGATTTTGAAGCAGATGGACAGCATTTTGTTCTGAATGGACGCAAGATCTACCTAAGGGGAAAAGTGTGCTCTGCCCTCTTTCCGCTAACCGGGTACCCTCCCATGAGTGTCAGCAGGTGGAGAGAGATCTTTCAGATCTATAAAGAGTATGGACTCAACCACCTGCGCTGTCACTCCTGGTGCCCACCCGAGGCAGCTTTCCGGGCAGCTGATGAAATGGGATTCATGTTGCAGGTTGAACCTCCCCTCTGGGACGGATATGGATTGGTAGGGAGCATTCCTGAAAGGGCGGCCTATATTCTAAAAGAAGCCGGAAGGATCGTGGACACCTATGGAAATCATCCCTCCTTCTGCCTGATGTCCATGGGCAATGAATTGGGGGACGGAACAGATCTTTACCTGGCGTACCTGTTGAAATACATGCAGAATAAAGATCCCAGGCACCTCTACACATCGACGACCCATCCTGCGGGTACTGAACGGAAGGATGACTATTTCGTAGCGGCAGCTACGCACAAAGGTGTTTGCCGGGGGATCAACCCGTTCACTGATTATCGGGATCAACTGGAAGACCTTGAGCGGCCCCTGATCACGCATGAACTGGGTCAGCCTGCCATGTACCCCGACTATAACCAGATCCACAAGTATTCGGGTCACCTGAAAGCACGAAATCTTGATGTTTTCCGTCAGTCACTGGAGGAAAAAGGAATGATAAACCAGGCTGGAGATTTCACCAAGGCCTCCGGCGCCCTTCTTGTCGTATTTTCCAAAGAGAATATCGAGGCCCAGCTCCGGACTCCCAACAGTGCGGGTTTTCAGCTTCTGGATATACAGGATTACACGGGTCACGGTCTGGCCACCATCGGGGTGCTGGATGCTTTCCTCGATTCAAAGGGGCTTATTACTCCTGAAGCATACCGGAAGTTTTGCAGCGAAACAGTTCCGCTGTTACGCATGCCGGGATTTGTCTATACCGGTGACCAGGTACTGAAGGCCGATGCTGAAATTACTCACTACGGCCCGGCGGACCTGGAAGAGCAGCAGGTACACTGGCGGATCATCAACGGCAAGGGAAAACCGCTCTTTTCAGGCACCTTCCCCGCAACAACCATATCCACCGGGACCAGCACGAAACTGGGCACTTTCGAGGCTGATCTTTCCCGGATCAGGCACCCCCGGCAGCTTCAAATTGAGCTTTTTATACCCGGGACGAATGTGAGCAACTCCTGGAACTGCTGGGTATATCCTGCTGTCGATGAGGTGATCGTTCCGGATGACATCCTGCTGACTCAGCATCTGGATGACAAGGCTTTGAAAACCCTGCAACTAGGTGGAAAGGTGTTGGTAATCCCCGAACACAAAACCCTGGAACATGTGGAATTGTCCAGGTGGAATCCGGTCTTCTGGTCCTACCAGCTATTTACGCAACCCCAGGTCATGGGCATCCTGTGCGATCCCGGTCACCCCGCCCTGAAAGAGTTTCCCACAGATTTTCATTCTGACTGGCAATGGCGGAACCTGCTGGACCGGTCAGAAGCCCTGGTAATTGATAAGGCCCCTTCAGGATACCTGCCAATTATCCAGTTTGTTCCCGATTTCAACTCCAATCACAGGCTTTCAGCCCTGATGGAGGCCAGGGTCGGAAACGGGGCACTGATGATCTGCAATATGGACCTGCTGAACAACAAGGAACATCCCGAAACCGCCAGTCAGTTGTTGCGTTCGATCCTGGCATATATGCAATCCAGGCAATTCATGTCAGCTCCTGCACTGGGTGCAGAGGTGGTGAAAGATCTGCTGAAGGTAACACCTGAGTATGACCACGAAAGTGAAGAACCCGATGCTTCACGGGCAGTGATCCATATCGATGCAGCCGCTCAGGCTACCATTGGGAAACCTGAAACCTGGAGTGAACTTCATGAACCGGATCAGGTCATCGCATTGGAGAAAGGTTTTGCATATTCAGTTTCAGGCTCTGTTTTCAAAGATCACAACCAGTCCGTATGGTTCGATAACCGATTGAAGATCTGTGTAAATTGTCCGCCCGGCTTCAAAGGATCTTTTTATGTATGCATGAAAGATGAGTACAGTGAAGGAAGGGCTGCCCATATCTATTTCTGCGGACAGGATAAAGGGCCTCTGCGCCGGTATGACCGCAGTGGGGTTTGGCTTCGATTTGAAATCACTCCCCATATGGCCCGGAGCGGAGAGTTGCTTTTTGATGCTCGCAATGATGCCGGGCCCAATGTGACTGTACAAAAACTAATCGTAGTTCCTGAATATTAAAGCTTTAACCAACAACATACCAATGAGAACGAATCGAATTATCCTCTGGCTTTCCCTACTCATGATTAATACCGCATGCAGCAAGATCTCAGATGTTGAATTCATGGAACTGAAAACAGAAGGACTGAACCATCCGGTGGGCGTTGATCGCTCCCATCCCTGGTTTTCATGGATCATGGAATCAGACCTGCGTAATGAGGAACAGACCGCCTACCGGATCCTGGCTGCAACCTCTCCTTCCCTGCTTAAAGAAGGTGGGGCCGACCTCTGGGATTCGGAGAAAGTCACATCTGATAACTCCAACCTGGTAAGTTACAAGGGAATGCCGTTAACCGGGGGTATGGAGGTATTCTGGAAAGTGAAGGTCTGGAATTCCCGGGATCAGCAATCAGAATGGAGTGAGGCAGCCTCATTCAGCATGGGATTGCTGAAGCCGGAAGAGTGGAAAGCATCCTGGATCGGACTGGACAGGGCAGTGGGAAATGATCAGCCCGGGATCGAGAACCGGGTACTTTCGGCACGCTACCTGAGAAAGGAATTTAACGCCGAAAAGCAGGTGAAAAGGGCCATGGCCTATATTGTGGGCATGGGCACCTACGAACTCTACTTCAACGGAGAAAAGGCGGGGGACCATGTGCTTTCACCAGCCCTTTCAGAGTACCCCAAACGCTCCTGGTATGTGACATACGATGTGACATCACAGTTGGTTCAGGGCCTCAACACTACCGGGGTGATCCTGGGCAACGGGCGCTATTTCGCTCCCAGGATCAATGTCCCCACCCCCACCCTCACCTATGGATTCCCCAAATTGTTGATGCAACTGGAGATCGAGTATGAAGACGGCACAGGAACCACTGTGGTCAGTGATCCATCCTGGAAGATCACTACCAGCGGACCCATCAGGGAAAACAATGAATATGACGGTGAAATATATGATGCACGCATGGAGCTGACCGGGTGGAGCGAAAACGGATATGATGATTCCGGATGGATGGAGGCCGAACCGGTGGATCCCTCTTCCCCTGAGATCTCCTCCCAGATGATCGAGCCCATGAGGATCACCGAGACCTTGAAACCGTTGTCGGTTTCCTCTCCGGAAGAGGGTGTCTATATCTTTGATATGGGCCAGAACATGGTGGGCTGGACCAGGCTGTCGGTGCAGGCTGAAGAGGGAACCGTGATCAGGCAGCGATTTGCGGAGACCCTGAAAGAGGATGGAACCCTCTACCTGGACAATATCCGGGGGGCCAGGGTGACGGACACCTACATCACCAAAGGTGAAGGGATCGAGACTTTTGAACCGCGCTTTGTATTTCATGGGTTCAGGTATGTGGAGCTTACCGGGTATCCGGGAACACCCGATCTCTCTGTACTGGAAGGAAAAGTGATCCATGATGACCTGGAATCTACCGGGTATTTTGAATGTTCCGATCCCCTGATCAACCGGATCTATAAAAATGCCATCTGGGGCCTCAGAGGTAACTACCGAAGCATCCCCACCGATTGTCCCCAGCGGGATGAACGCCAGGGATGGCTGGGCGACCGTGCAGCCGGCTCCCGGGGTGAATCCTACATGTTCGATATCCGGAATCTCTATAATAAATGGCTCATCGATATCTTTGATGCACAGAAAGAGAACGGCAGCATTTCGGATGTCAACCCAGCCTACTGGCCCTTTTACGGGGACAACGTAACCTGGGCAGGTACACCCATTGAGCTGGTCAGCATGCAATACGATCAGTATGGCGACACCGATGTGATACGGGAGAGTTATTTCCCCATGAAGCTTTGGGTGGATTATATGGTTGAAAATTATATGGAGATGGACCTGATGCCGAGGGATATCTACGGGGACTGGTGCGTACCTCCCATAGATCCGAAGGTGATCCATACCAAAGACCCAAACCGCATGACACCAGGGGAGTATCTGGGGTCTACCTTTTTTTACAAGAACCTGAAGCTGATGGAGGGCTTTGCCGGGATGCTGGATCGTCCCGAAGATGCAGCCTATTTCGGGGATCTGGCCGAAAGCATGAAAAAAGCCATCAACAAAACGTTCTTCAATCCGGAAAAAGGGCAGTACAGCAACAACTCGGCCACCTCCAACATCCTGGCACTGGCTTTCGGACTGGTCCCGCCTGAATATGAACAACGGGTATTTGACAACCTGGTGACAAAGATCGAAGTGGAACACGAATCGCATATCACCACCGGTCTGATCGGCCAGCAGTACTTTAACCGGGTCCTGACCAAATATGGACGAGCCGACCTGGCCTATAAGGTCAATACGCAAACGGATTATCCCGGATACGGATATATGATCGAAAATGGAGCCACCACCATCTGGGAACTCTGGAACGGGAACACGGCCGATCCTGCCATGAATTCGGGGAACCATGTGATGTTGCTGGGTGATTTCCTGATCTGGCTGTATGAGGATCTGGCAGGCATTAAACCCGGATCGGATGTTCCGGGATTCAAACATGTGGTGATGAAGCCATACCCGGTACCGGGACTGGACCATGTGAAGGCGGGACACCGTTCACCCAACGGATGGATCAGAAGTGAGTGGACAAAGGAAGCGAATAGCTTTGAATGGAAAGTCACCATTCCGTTTAACAACAGCGCAACCCTCCATATTCCTGTCTCGAAGGGCGAAACACTTTTCATGGATGGAGAACCACTGGATGATACCGACGGATCCTTAGCGGGCGACAGGTTTATGGTCGAGCTTGGTTCGGGAAGCTATCATTTCATGACAAAAGGAGGAAAATGAGAAGCTGGCGAATCATCTATAAACCCATGAAATTCCTGTGCTGGACGGGCTTAATCGCATTGAGTCTGACCGGTTGCAAGCGAGTAAGTTCCAATGAAAAACTGGTGGTACTGACCTTTGATGATGCAGTCCGGTCTCATCTGGAATATGTAGCTCCCCTGCTGCAGGAGAAGGATTTCGGGGCTACCTTTTTTGTGACCAATGCATGGATGAACGACACTGTCAATTTCCTTACCTGGGACGATGTAGGAGCCCTGTACAGAATGGGATTTGAGATAGGGAACCACAGCTGGACCCATGAAGCGCTGCATACGGAAACCGCCATTGCCGGAATGGAGCAAAACCTGGCCAGGGTCGATTCTGCACTGGCTTCCCATGGCGTTCCCAAACCAGTCAGCTTTGCATATCCCGGGAACCATTATGCACCCGGATCTGTAAAAATGGTTAAGGCCTTGGGCTACAGGTTTGCCAGGCGGGGTATGCAGCCGGAGATACCCTACGGCCAGATCGCCCATGGCCCCCTGTTCGATCCCGAAGTGAACCACCCGCTGGTCATTCCCACGGCAGCGGATGCCTACCCGGAATGGACCCTGGATCACTTCAAAACCGTGATCAGGCGTGCAGAGGCAGGAAAAGCACTGGTTCTTCAGTTCCATGGAGTACCCGATGTGGCCCATCCCTGGGTGCATACCGATCCCGGGCTCTTTGCACAATTCATGGATCACTTGGAAGAGAGCGGGGTAAAGGTCATAGCCCTGAGGGACCTCGACCGGTATATGGATATCCGTGAGGTGGATGATCCGGCACTGGGATATACGTACGGAACTCCGGGGGAATATTAGGATAAACAGGTGTCATGATCTTACTATTATAAAAATGGACAGAAAAGAGTTTCTCAGTACGGGGGCCATACTGGGGGCCATGGGATTGGCTCCGGGTTGCACCCCGAAAAATCGACAGCAGGACTCCATTGACCAGGAAGATATGCTGATGGATATTCCCATTTCCTGCAGTCACGAGCACTGGGGCTCCATTTCCAGCATCGGACACTTTCCGGGTGGATTCAATGCGGATCTGAGCCCAGGTGCCATTCCTCAACGACGGACCACCCTATTGGATCTTCTGCTGGATCCTTACTTTTCCGGCAACCTGATGGGGAACGGGATCGATCCGCAGGAACTTTCAAATCTACATGCTGCGGAAGCCTGTAAAGCCTTGATGGAACTGTTGAAAGACTTCCGTCTCAAAGGCACCTGGCAGAGCCTGAGACTGGGTATTGATCTCGCATACGGGTATGATCTTCAAGAGTTTGATCCGGAAAAGCATCAGCAGACCGACCAACAGGTTGGGGAGAATTACTCGGATATGTTCGGCTGGTACCGCAAATTGATGAAAAAAGCGGGTCTGGCCAACCTGATCAGGCCGGTTCAGCCCGAATTTTTCTATGGAAATTTCCAAAGTGACACGGCCCAGGAAGAGTTATCCTTCACCTCCACCCTGATGAGGATCGATCCCTTCCTTGATTTCTGGACTGAGCAGAATGAAAGGAGGGATCAGCTGGCCGTGCAGGTGGGGATTGATCCTGCGAATGCCACAATGTGGCGTACATTCCTGGAAAAGATCTTCGAAACCGCCTCGGAGCACAGATGCATAGGGATCAAACAGCTGCAGGCCTATTTTCGGTCACTTGATTTTGAGCCTGTGAAAGATGCAGATGTTACATTCCGCGGAGATCTATCGAAAAAGGAGGTGAAAAAGTTCCAGGACTGGGTCGTGCATGCATGCTGTAATCTGGCCAACCAGAACAAATGGCCCCACCAGGTTCATGTAGGCACCCATAACCATCCCGAATCAAATCCCCTTCCGCTGGAAAAGATAGCCAGGATGTACCCCGGGCAGAAAATAGTTATGCTTCATTGCTGGCCCTATATAGATGAGGCGGGATACCTGGCCCAGGGATACCCCAATGTCTATATGGATACCTGCTGGCAACCCATTCTGAATCCTGGTTTTCTAAGGAGATCCCTTGACACCTGGCTCGGATACGTTCCCCTGAGCAAGATCACCATGAGCAACGATTCCACCTCGGTGGAAATGGCCGCAGGAGCGTCGATGATCACCCGCAAAGTTCTGGTGGATAAGCTTACGGCTCTGCGGTCTGATGCAGAACTGCATGAGCACGAAGTGCGGGAAATGGCAGCACAGCTCCTTCATAACAATGCGGTGAATCTCTACGGCATCGGCACCTTCTACCTCACCTGAAACATATAAAAAACATATCATGAGAAAACCAATGAGCCACAGACCGCTACTCAGACAGATCCTTATTCTCATCACATTAACCGCTTCATTTGCATGTTCCCCTCCTGAAACAGAAGGGATAAATGAATCCATGGCCCCAATAACGGATACCTCCTACAGAGATCTCTATCCCGATACCTGGGTGGCCTCAGATGCGCTGGGACGGAAAATGCCTTCATTTCAAAAGGTTGGGCCTGTGAAGGAAGATCAGCGCAGGGTGACAGGGATTTTTTATATCACCTGGCATACCCAGGATAAACACAAACCGGGTGAACCTTATCATGCGGATGTGACCCAGATTCTGGAAAGTGATCCTGACGCAAGGCTGGATGCGGAACATGAGCTCTGGTACACAAATTCGTATCATTGGGGAGAGCCTGAAATGGGTTATTTTCTGAGCCAGGATCAATATGTGTTCCGAAAAGACATCTCCATGCTGGCCGATGCAGGGGTAGATGTGCTGGTCATGGACGTGACCAATGCCGTAAGGTACTGGGACGAATGGGAGGTGTTGTTCTCCACAATGCAACAGATGAAGAGAGAGGGCAACAAGGTTCCTGAATTTCTATTCTGGGCCTTCAACGGTCCCGTGATCACCGTGGTGCAGGACCTCTACGATAGGATCTATAAGCAAGAGCGTTTCAGCGATCTCTGGTTTTACTGGGATGGTAAACCTCTGCTGCTTTACAATGCAACTCCCCAATTCGATGCCAACCGGGGTGGGATCCAACATCCCAATCCCCACTTTGATCCTGAAGCAATAACAGACAAAGACCACCCCCACTACGGGGATCCCGACTATACCGAGAAGTACTATAAGGATTATACTGCAGAGGTGAAAGATTTCTTTACTCTCAGAACCATGTGGTGGGGCTATTACGAGTGGGGAGAGAAGCGGTTCATTGGTACGGAAGACAACTGGAGCTTTGGATATAACCTGGCCGATCCGAAGGTGAAAGCCCTGAAGCCCGTAGCGCTGGTATCCACCCATCAGGGCAGACGGGAACAGGCTGCCGTCACCGCTGCCCAGCATCCTGTAACCATGGGAGAAGGGAATACGGGAGTGGGCAAATCGTGGTCACGCGAAAACGGGCAACCGGCATTGAATGAATACGACCTCCCCGTACCGGCTTATGTCCCCTGGTTGAGAGAAACGGTTGAAAACCCGGAAGGGTACGGGATCTATTTCCAGGAGAGGTGGGATGAAGCCATTGAAGCCGATCCTGAGTTCTTATACATCAATGACTGGAATGAATGGACCGCTGGTAAGTACTACCCACAGGCAGATGGAGGCATCTCGTTTTCACCGGGAGAGACCACCATGCCCTGGCTGGGACGTGACAATCCGTTTATCTTTGTGGACCAGTATAATTCAGAATTCAACCGCTGCATTCATCCCATGAAGGATGGGTATACGGATAACTATTACATGCAGATGGCGCAAAACATCCGCCGTTACAAAGGGATTCGTCCCATTCCTGTGCTGAAGGGCATTCAGAAAGTGAAAATCGACGGAAAATTCGAAGAGTGGCAGAAGATCCCTGTGGAATACCGTGACACCCGGGGTGATGTGTTTCATAGGAACCACCCGGGCTACGGAGGGCTCCACTATGCCGATACATCAGGACGGAACGACATCATTACCAGCAAGGTGGCTGTAACCAGGAAAGAAGTTTGCTTCTATGCAGAAACGGATCAGACCCTCACCTCCCACCAGGACCGGAACTGGATGCTGCTGCTGATCGATGCCGACCAGGATGCAGGTACAGGGTGGTATGGTTATGATTACATGGTCAATGGCAAAGTCACTGATGAGGAGCAAACCATCCTGATGGAATATGACTCGGAGAGCAGCAGTTGGTCTGACGGACCTTCGCTTCCTTTCCGGTATGAAGAGAAACAAATGGAGGTAGCCATACCCAGGGAGGTAATCGGCATGTCCGGCACCTCTATAGGATTCGATTTCAAATGGTGCGACAACCCGGCTGAGCTTAAGGATCCCGTTTCACTTTTCCTGCATGGTGATACTGCTCCAAACCGGAGATTTAACTACCGGTGTATCTGGAAGAAATAAAACAGAAGAAGCATGTACCTGAGAAATATGGTTTTTTCGTCTTTCTTCCTGGTAATTATTTGTCACATAAGTCTATACAGCCAGGAAAGGATCATCTTTGACACCGATCTTGATTCAGACATTGATGATGTGGGAGCACTCTATATGCTGCATACGTTTGCTGATCAGGGCGATGCCGAAATACTGGCCACCATACTGTCCACTACACATGTTTGGAGTCCGTTCGCCCTGGATGCTATCAATACATTCCGGGGACGTCCTGATATTCCCATCGGTGCTCCATTTACCGAGGGTGTGAATAAGGGATCTGTATATGCTGAAACAATCGCAAAAGCATTTCCCGGCGATTTGGGAGAGCATATGAAAATCGAAGATGCAACCCTCCTCTACAGGCGAATTCTGGCCTCCCAGGCAGATAGCAGCGTCACCATGGTCACTGTCGGACATTTAACAAATGTGGCAAACCTGTTGGAATCAAAACCGGATGAATTGAGTCCACTGTCAGGAAAAGAACTGGTTCAAAAAAAGGTGAAAAGGTGGGTGGCCATGCTTGGAGAGGGCATGGCCTGGAATATGAAATGGGACCGGTCAGCAGCAGCAACTGCGATTAATGAATTTCCGGCAGTCGTAGTACAAACGGTAGAGGGCCAGGAAGTGAGAACCGGACAGCGAACCCAATTGTTACCCGACACCAATCCGATCAAAACGGTCTATAAACTTTGGAAAGCACAGTACGGTGAGATTGAGAGAAGCAGCTGGGATCAGATTTCCACACTGTTCGCCGTGAAAGGTGAAAGCAATATTTTCCGCCTCAACCGGGGGACTCTGCTGTTTTCGAACGAGGAGGGGGCGACCTGGGAAACCAATGAAAACGGAAAGGACTACCGCTTATACAATAGAGTCTCAAACGAAGAACTGGCTGAGATAATTGAAGAATTAATGATTCAAACACCGGATGTCACATGTAATTCAACCTCAACTTCACCAGAGACAGCACGCTCATTTCCTCCCGAAGTTCAGAAAGAGTTGCTCAACCTGCACCAGTTGCGTTCCTACAGGGCAGGCAAAAACTCTTTTGTGCTGGGTCTTGAGACCATAAGCAACCGTCCGGCCCTGCTCGGGGAGTACGGACGAAAAACCATATTAAACCTGGAAGGCACCGGCAGCCTGAGGCATATCTGGGAGACTCACGGCCCCGGAAAGAGTCCCTTCATCCTGGAGTTTTTCATAGATGGAGAGGAAGAACCTTCCATCCGCGGCCCCCTGGATGAACTGGTGGAAGCAGCCATGAAATGTGACCAGCCGTTTGCCAGGCCCGGAGGCAGTACCATTGACTACGGTTCCTATAATTTCTACCTTCCTGTGCCGTTTGAAAAGTCCCTGAGGGTTGACTTGGTGGCCAATCCAAGGATCGGACTGGTGTTTCTTCAGCTTGATTACCGTCTGGACGATGATTCCATGGAAGGGATGAAGCTGGTTCAAAAGGCAAATCATGTCACTGATGGAATCATCCTGCAATATGAATCTCAAACCGCCATCAATCACGCCCCTGCCACAAGATACCCTGAAACCACAACAAACAGTTGGAGGTTTACCGGCGACAGTACGATCCGGGTAGAAGGACCGGCCATCATCAGGCGGTTGGCATTGAATACCAAACGCGAAGGAGTGAAATTACTGATCCGGTTTGATGGAGATTCTTCAGCAGCAGTGAATGTGGATATCGCTGATTTCTTCGGCCCCTTTCGCGGCGTCGCTTTGAACAACAACCAGAGCTATTTCCCCATGCCCTTCGCTGCTTCCGCAGAGATTGAACTCAGAGGCAGTGCTCCCCATGAAGAATGGAAACTGGAAACCGATATCGAGAAAGCACAGGATTATAATACGGACTGGGGGTACTTCCACGCCCTGCATACCCGGGTGGACAGCAGCGTTGGGTATCTACCTTTCCAGGTGTTGTCAACACGTGGCAAGGGACACTGGGTGGGAATGAGTATTTATGACACGCACCACGATCACGGAGGCGGGGATTTTACCGTGATCGATGCCAACACTCCCCGGCCCTCCTTTCTGCATGGCATCAATGGAGAGGACTATTTCTCTTTTGCATTCTTCGGTAAAGGGGAGAATTTCCCATACAGCGAAGCCTTTGACAATGATCAGGGTCGCATGCGGATTCACCTGGAAAATCCCTATCCGTTTAATGAGTCCATTGCCATCAGCTGGGGGGTCACAGAAGGTCTCTCTCCCCGCTCTGTGGCCTTCTGGTACCAAGATACACCGCAAGACCTCACGATGACCGAACCGGAGGCCCGGGGCTTGGAGTGGTCCGTATTCGGACCTGTTACTGCCAAAGCACTCCTGGCAGATGGCAATTCGCCGGATGTTTCCAACCTGGACAGGCTGTTTGAAGTATTGCCTGAAGAATCGGAACTGGATGCCGGGAAAACCTTGGAGGCCGAACATCTCATATTCAACCAGGAATTGAAAGGGAGCTATCACGGCTGGGCAAAACAAATGGCCTCAGGCCCCTATCTGAACCTGATGTATGCCTACGGGCATGTGATGAGTGATCTGGGGGGGAATCACCATATGGGATATTATGCCCGTTGTATGATGGCCCGTACTCATTTCATCAGCGATAAGGATCAGGAGGTACTCTTTCAGCTCTCCTATGACGATCCGCTTCAGCTATTTGTGAATGGCAAAAAGGTATATTCAGATGCAGAACGGAAGGATGGATTTATTACCAGGGAAATTGAAGTCGAACTCACTAAAGGGAAAAACAGCATACTTGTCAAAATGCTGGACACTCCAAATAACAATACCATGTGGGCAGGGATCAGCCTGAGGGTGCTCGACATGAACAGGAAGGAACTGGAAAATAAATATTAGAATTGTCCTAACTCTTACATGAAAATATCAAGCTATGAAAACGCATTTTATCAACAACTGCCTGGTCCTGGGAATCATTCTACTGTCAGGCTCCCTCTATTCTCAGGATTGGAAAGTAAACAGCAACCAGTGGTCGGCTACAGATGCCCTGGGACGCACCACACCGGAATGGTACGAGACCGGTGAGACCAGGGATGGAAAGTATGTGGGTATGTTTTACTGGACATGGCATACGGACAACCTGGCTGAATTTGATCCTGTGTTGAATCTCAGGGAGATACTGGAAGAGCACCCGGAGGCCATCGATGATTTTGACCACCCTGCCTGGCAGGGGATCTCACCGGGGGTCTATTTCTGGGATGAACCCCTGTTCGGCTACTACCGGACCACTGACGAGTGGATCCTGCGCAAGCATGCGGAAATGCTGGCTGATGCCGGAGTCGACGTGGTCTTTTGTGATGCCACCAACGGGAATTACACCTGGAAAAGCGCTTATACCAAACTACTGGAGGTATGGGACCAGGCCAGGAAAGACGGGGTAAAAACCCCTCAGTTTGCATTCCTGCTCCCCTTTGGACCCACACCCGGGGGATTGGAATCCCTGTATGAAATATATACGGACCTGTATGAACCCGGCCTATACCAGGATCTCTGGTTCATGTGGAAAGGAAAACCTCTGATCATGGCTTATCCTGAAACCGCAAACATGATCCCGCCGAGTGATGCTGCAGGGCTGAAATTTACTGCCAGTTCAGAGTTTACAAGTGTCGGGGCCCTATGTCCCAGCTGGAGTGATAGCATAGGAAACCTGACCCTGTCACTCTATGAGTGGAATGGTAGCTATCAGACTTCGGTTGCACAGCAACCCCTTGTTGTAGACACCTTTGTTAACTTTCCCGATAATGCTTACCTGGACCTGGAATTTGACACTCTTCAAGCCGGTGATTACGTGTGGGAGCTGAATGGAGGCACGCAAACGGTAGGTGTCTGGAAGTTTATTGAAGATACCGATTCCACATTCAGTTATTTCAATTCGGTTTTGGTGGCAGGGGATTATAACAGCAGGATTAAATATACTTCTCATCCTGACTTTACACCTCTCACCACCGGTGACTACGCCACTCATGTTCCCGTTCAAATAAAAGACGTAAGTATGGACCCGGCAAAACTTTCTGCCATTAAAGACTTCTTCACATTCCGGCCCGGACAGGGTGACTATGTATCGGGGCCCACCCGTCCCGATCACTGGGGCTGGCTTGAAGTATATCCCCAGCACGGTTATAAATGGAACTCATCCACCGGGTACGAGCAGGTTACTGTTGGCATCGCACAGAATGCCAGTGATATCAGTGGTGGCCGCTGCACTTCTTTCAATGGTCCGGGGACTTATGGCAGAAGCTATACCCAGCGGAACGGTTGGGATACAAGGGACAGTGCCTTCCTCCGGGGAGCCAATTTTGAAGAACAGTGGGACCGGGCCTTTGAGCTTGATCCTGAACTTGTATGGATCACAGGGTGGAATGAATGGATCATGGGGCGGCACAAAGATTGGCCCGGTTGCTCCGGAGGGTCACAGGTTGTGAACGGATTTCCTGATGCCTTCGATGCCGAAAGAAGCAGGGATATCGAACCGGCCAAATCATGGGGGCCATACGGGGATGTGTATTACGTACAATTAGTGGAGAATGTGAGAAAATTTAAGGGGATGGAGAAGCGCGACACGGTGTCTGAAGAAAAGAGCATTGATATCGGCGCTTTCAATGGATGGGATGATGTCAAACCCGAATTCTGGCATTACAGAGGGAATACCATGGAACGAAACCACAAGGGGCACGGGCAATCCCTGGTTTATACCAATACCACCGGCAGGAATGACATTGTGCTGGCCAAAGTGGCAAGGGACAACGAATTTGTCTACTTCCATGTACAAACAGATGAGGACCTCACTCAAGCGACAGAACCGGGCTGGATGCGTCTGTTCATAGATATTGACCGTGACAAACAGACCGGGTGGGAAGGGTACGATTATGTGGTGAACAGGGTAAGCCCGGGCAACAAAGCTTTACTGGAAAGCAGCACCGGTGACTGGACATGGACCGAAGCCGATTCAGTGGAATATGCAGTCAGCGGAAATGCCCTGGAGCTGAAGATACCCAGATCCTCCCTGGGTCTGGCACCGGAAGACGAACTGGACTTGGAATTTAAATGGAGCGATAACATGCAGGAAGAGGGCAACATCATGGATTTCTACGTCAACGGGGATGCAGCACCCGGCGGCAGGTGGAATTTTGTCTACAGTACTATACAAATGGTTAACTCTGAATATGGCAGCAGGATGGCATCCGGATTGTTTTCCAGGAGTTATCCCAATCCATTTCAAAGTGCAACCACCTTTGAATTTGAGATGACCGGAACATCAGATGTGCGGCTGTGGGTATACAACAGCATGGGGCAGCAGGTAAAAAACCTCACTGAAGGCTCATTCCCCACAGGCATTCACCAGGTGAGATGGAACGGTTGTGATGAGAACGGGAACAGAGTGGATCCCGGGATTTATTTTTTCAGGTTCACCACCGGCCAGGGAAGTGGCGGCACATTTCCAATTGTAAAAACAGACTGAATAATCTGATGAATGCTGCTAATTACTGACCGTATCAAAAAAGATCCCGCTCAGCGTGGCATTGGGTCCGCGTACATGGTTAATCCTGAACCGGACCGGCGCATGATAACTGAATAATAAGTATTTGCCGTTGGTGAAATCCCTGACAACCTGCACAGGGGCCACCAGCCTTTTTGTTTCCAGGTCGAACATCTCAACCGCCAGTCTGCGTCCTGCATCATCCCAGTCCACGAAATAGAGGGCGATCTGCCGGGACTCCCCGGGATCCATGTGAATATCCACCGTCATGGTCTGAAATGTGGGCCGGGGATCCTGGGTATAAACAGCCCCTGCACTTCGCTCAATCCCGTTTCCGGGCCCGGAAGCCGGGGCTCTCTGATCCTTAGTCTGACCGGCCCATTGGATACCCAGTTGCTTCGCGTACCTGATCCCTTTTACATAAGCAGGAAGGTCTCTTACATCGGTTACCGAATCGCCCTCCTCCCGGCAGGCACACAATGCATATCCGTCCGAACCGTAAACACCTCCCCAGTTACCGGAAGTAACCCGGTCCTCAGTTACATTGCCTGCCGGATAGACCATTTCAGACCCCTTGTATGGCTGTTGCATTCCCTGGTATTCCACCTCGAAGATATGGTGCCCTTTACCGATCCCTTCAACCAGCATATGATCACCGGAGATCATTTCACCGGTCACCGGCTGGCCATCCAGTCTGCATTCCGTTATCGATTCTGCAATCACAGGGATCCCCACAGACCCCTCCGTTCCTTCGGGAACATCGATCTCATAACGGCCCTTCCGGGTATCATACGACACAACAATATCACCCGCAGGTGTGGGAATCCTCCCGTTTGCCTGCTCCAGTCCTGAACCTGGATGAGGCATCCAGGTGAAAGTCCTGAAACCGGGCCGGACAGGTTTGACCCCAAGCACCTCCTCGGTGAGCCAGTGCACCACACCGCCACCCCACGGGTGGCAGAAGCTGGTGTACCCGCACTGGTTGTTAGGCGGCGCCTCGTTGGTCCCGAGCACACCATTCCAGGAAGGACGGAAGACCTCGAAAAATGTAGTGGCCCCGTATTCCAGCTGTCCGCCCCAGCAGTCGCTGACGGTCTCCAGGGCCTCATCATATCTGCCCATGGCGGCCAGTGCCCTGATGATAAAGTACTGGTTAAAGGGTGAATAAGAAAGCCGATTCAGGCGATCCCTGAACACCAGGTCGTACATGGCCTGTTGCTCCTCCCTGGTGGTAAATCCCGCGTTGATAGCATCTGAGGCCGCATGGATCCCGAAACTGCGGTACCAGTGGGGATCCTCCCTCAGCTCCCCGATCTTCTCATTGGCGTATCCCCGGTACCTGGATGCCAGCTCCCGTCGTCCCACCGATTCCATCATCCCGGCAAAATCGAGCCAGGAATCGATGCAGAGCATTTTATATGCATTCTGGGATTCCCGGCAGCTATGGTCCTCGAAACCGGCCCCCAGCCGTTCGTCCCAACCATAGAATGCCAGCCGGGGGTCAGCACCGTAGTGTTCATAGGCACGGTCCAGCTTAAAACGGGCATTATCGATGTAGCGGATCAAAGTGACCGTGTCTCCTGAGTAGTAGTAGTAATCCGTCAGACTCTGGATCCAGTACATGGAATAGCTCAGGATACCGTTGTCCTGCTCGGCGGTATGGTGAATGTTCGTCAGCACGAAATCCCTGTTACCGAAAGCCACCAGCGCTGCAGCCTGTGAGGCGTAGGCATCCCCCGTCCAGGAAAACCGGTCACTCCGTTCCATCAGTATGGCACCGAAGAATTCTTTCAGGAGGTTAAGCTTTACACCGTAGGCCCCTGTGTACCAGATTTTCGTAAGTTCCGGATCACTGCAATGAAAACTTCCGTTGTAATTGGTGGGCTTCATCTGGCATACCAGCCTGATCCTGTCGATGTGCCAGGGCTCTACAAAAGAGGTGACATGGATCCAGCCAAACCTGACACCCTCATAGAGTTCATCGTTCAGTTCCAGCCGGTAGGTGTTCCCATACCTGACTGGTTTCAGGGTTTTGATCCTGTGCTGGGCTCCAGTATTGAGGATGGAAGGTTCCTGGTATTCACTGATGCTCATCTCCACCTCGCCGGAAAGATCCTCCGAGTCAAATTCCAGCCAGGCTGCATTGACCTGGCCAAAATCGATCATCAGTTCACCCGTTCCCCTGATGCTGATGGCGCCCTTACCCTGTACCAATGCATCCATGCCCTTAAATGATGATGGCTGACCAGTGGTGATCTGCACCGGATTCACAGTGTATACTTCAAGATCGTCGGTGGACTTCGGATCATTCCACCTCCAGGCCACCAGGGGATCGGGTGATTCGGGGATTCCCGTCTCAGTCAGGGTTGCAGTAATATCAGGATATGGTTGCTTTGCCGGAGAAGGTTTACCCAGTGGTTCATACTTCTGACTGCAGCCCGCCAGGAGAGCTGCAGTAGTCGCACACAGTGCTATAGCTATACCTTTAAACTTTCTCATTTCTTTACATTTAATACGATTCGTTTATATCAGACAATCCGCCATCCACCAGGAAAAGTAACTTTTTCATTTAACAGGCATTCATTCTCCAACAAAAGGATCAAAAAATGCAAGATAAATACTATTTCATGCATTGACTTGAACCTGTAAATTTGTATAATTTTAGTCTGAATTTATACCTTTTCTTAATCATTAAAACAATATCAACAAAATAAGATGAAAGGAACCGCTATCGTTACCGGAGCAAGCAAAGGCATTGGCAGAGCGATTGCATTAAAACTGGCAGATTTAGACTATAACGTGGCTGCGACGGCCAGGAATAGCGTACTCCTGGAGGACCTGGCCCAATATATCGAGTCCGGGGGAGGACAATGCCTGCCTCTGGCTTTGGATCTGCAGGAGGGAAATGCCCCTGCCAGGATCGTTGAAAGGGTGGTTTCCCGCTTTGGCAACATAGATGTCCTGGTCAACAATGCGGGCATCTCTCATTCCGGGCCCGTGGCAAAAACGGATATAGATACCTGGGACAAGCTGCACGCGGTGAATGCACGTACCCCTTTCTTCCTGTGCAAGGCGGCTGTTCCGCACATGAAAGCAAGTCAGAATCCGGTGATTATAAACATCGGATCTGTAGTGGGCTTCAAAGGCTATGTGGAGCAGGCAGCTTATGCTTCCTCCAAACATGCCCTGAGCGGCTTCACCAAGGTACTTGCCAAAGAGGTACAGCCGATGGGGATCAGGGTCCACATGATCTCCCCCGGAGGGGTACACACAGACATGGTGAGTGAAATGAGGCCGGATATCAACACGGAAGAACTGATCCGGACCGAAGAGATAGCCGAACTGGTTGAGTTCCTTGTGACCAGGAAAGGCAAGGGAACCATCGACCACCTGTACATCAGGCGCTTCAGTGGCCTGGCTTTTGACTGACGAATATAACACCCTGGTAATGAAAGTTTTAAGCATCCGCTTTTTCAAGTATTCCATCTGTTCCATTTGCCTGGTTTTTACCATAAACTACGTAAAATCCCAGCCCGCCTCCTTTGACGGGGATAAACCGGTGGTGAGCTACGACACTCTCTACTCGCAGGAATTCAATCCAGCAGCCGGCTGGGACCGCTTCAAGTTCTACGGCCAGTGGAACGCTCTGATGCCGAGCATTTTTTCGGCGGCGGATATAACAGACGGATATCTGAAATTCAAATGGATAGAGAAACGGGTTATTTGCTCGAGGAAGAAATATGAACAGCCCTATATTTTTGAAGCGGACTATGAATATGCCACCTCTTCCAACCGGGCGGGAATGGTGATCAGGATCCAGGGCCTTAGCGAGAGCATACAGGAACCAGAATCGGACCCGGGCTTCAACCGGGAGGGAATCGCTCTCTATCCGACGCCTGACGGGGATTCAATGATCGTCCAGTTCTCGGAAGAAGATAAAGGATATGGAAGCGGGATGGCATTTTCCCGCATAAAAGTCCCGAAACCTGAAGGAGTCACCAGCCTCATGGAAAGAGCTGTTATGCGTATCGAGGACTTTGGCACCAGCATATATGTCTACCGCAACGGATCTCCCTTTATCAGGATCGAGCTGGGGGGTGAGAGTGGAAGCCTCTATACATCGGGTACGGTATATGATGCAGATGTGCTGGAAATGGGAAGCTTCTCAGGTATGGAGATTGAATCCAAAGGCCTGGTGGCTGTGGCAACACGGGATGCAGTGCCCCGACTCTACAGTGTATCCGTCAAATATAACGATCCCGCCGATCCGGAAGATCCTCCCATATTCCCCAGTCCCTACAGGGATCTCCTCGCAGATACCTGGGTAGCCACGGATGCCCTGGGCAGAGTCTTGCCGGGACATGAGCAGGTGGGTCCCCCCAGGGAAAATCTCAGGCGGGTGGTGGGTATATTCTATATCACCTGGCATACAGAAGGGCATTACTCCAATTTCCCAAGCCCCTTTTCAGCGGATGTAACGAAGATCCTTGCTGCGGATCCCTCTGCCCGCCTGGATGCCAATCATCCCCTGTGGAATCGGCCAAGCTACAGCTACCACTGGGGAGAACCAGAGATGGGCTATTTTCTGAGCCAGGATGAATTTGTGATCCGGAAGGACATGGCCATGCTCTCCAATGCCGGGGTGGATGTGCTGGTCATGGATGTGACCAATGCGGTCAGGTACTGGGACGAATGGGAGGTTCTCTTTACAACCATGCAAAAGATGAAGGCAGAAGGGAACAAGGTACCCCGGTTCTGCTTCTGGGCCTTCAACGGGCCGGTTATTTCTGTTGTCCAGGACCTATACGACTGGTTCTACAAGAGGGATCGTCATAAGGATCTGTGGTTCTACTGGGACGGCAAGCCCTTGCTGCTCTACAATGCCAGTCCTGACCTGAGCTACAACAATCCCAATCCCTATTACGATCCGGATGCAGTAAGTAATCCGGATCATCCTCACTATGGAGATCCCTATTATACCCAGGAATTCTACACCGATTACACCCAGGAAGTAAAGGATTTCTTCACCACCAGGAACATGTGGTGGGGCTACTATGACTGGCCGGTGGGAAGCGGAAAACGCTATATTGGAACCGAAGATAACTGGAGTTTTGGTTATGACCTGCATAATGATAACGTGAAAACACTGGATCCCGGTGAACTGATTGCCACCCACAACGGGATCAATGAACAGGCGGCTGTCTGCCCGGCTCAACATCCCTCCTCCCTTGTGGGTAAATCCTGGAGGCGTGAATCAGGTGAGCCCGCGCTCAATGAATATGATATGCCGGAATCGGCTTATGTGCCCTGGCTGGATAAGACAGTTGAGAATCCGGAGGGTTATGGTATCTACTTCCAGGACCGGTGGGAAGAAGCCCTTGCCTCCGATCCCGAGTTCCTTTACCTGAATGATTGGAATGAGTGGTCGGCCGGCAAGTTCCATCCCGAAACCGGCACCTTTCCCTTCATGCGCCGGAACAGCCCCTATTATTTTGTTGACCAGTACAACGCCGAGTTCAACCGGGCCATTCAACCCATGAAAGAAGGATATTCCGATAACTACTACATGCAGATGGCTCAGAACATCCGCAGGTATAAGGGGGTTCGGCCAAACACAATCCAGACCGGTATCAGCCAGATCAACATTGACAGCAATTTCAGTGACTGGGATGAGGTAGTCAACGAGTACTACGACGCCATCGGGGATACCCGCCATCGTGACCACCATGGATACGGGGGATTGCATTACACCAATGAAACGGGGAGAAATGATATCATGGACAGTAAAGTAGCCTATGATGAAGACAGCATCTATTTCTATGTGAAAACAGTGTATGAGCTCATCCCGCCGGATAGTTCAAACTGGATGCTTCTGTTTATTGATGTGGACAGGAACAAGGGCACCGGATGGGAAGGTTATGATTTCATAGTCAACCATGGAGGAATTTCCACCACACACACCACCCTGAATCAGTGGACCGGCCAGAGCTGGGGGAATACCCTATCCGTCCCTTATTCACTGAATGGCACTGAAATGGAGCTGAGCCTTCCACGTGCAGCCATGATGATGAAAGGAAGTGTCCCTGAATTCCATTTCAAATGGGCAGACAATCCCCGGCACCTGGATGATGTGAGCTGCTTTTTTAATGACGGGGAAGCTGCACCCGACCGCCGCTTCAATTACAATTTCAGCAGCTCGGCTGTAACTGTAACGGAACAATCACCCTACAGGGAGCTGATCATCCCGGGTACCATTGAACTGGAGGATTTCGACAATGGAAGTGCGGGCATTGCCTATGCCGATGCCACTTTTGGCAACAGCGGAGGGGCATACCGGACAGGCGAATCTGTTGATATCAGGGAAATTGTGGCTGATGAGTATTGTATTACAGATGTGTACAGCAATGAATGGCTGGAATACACGGTGGATGTGAAATCAATCGGTATTTTTACTGTATCTGTAATATATGCTGCAGATTCAGCCGACCAGAGTATTTCCCTGTTGTTTAACGACAGGCTGCTTTACAACCAGCTTGACCTGCCCGGAACAGGTTCCGGGGAAAACTGGACTACCATTGAGTTTGAGCTTACCCTCAATGCAGGGACACATACCCTCAGAGTACTGGCAGAAAAAGCCAACGGTGGACTGCATCTGGATAAGATCGTTTTCACCGAAAAGGAGATCGTATATCCCGGGACCGGAACCGGACTGTACATGAGCCTTTACAACGGGGAACCAGGAGGACGGGGCTGGTTTACCGATTCACTCTGCACGGAGATCGATTCCATGGTGGACCACTGGTGGCCTGCAGATGAATCCCCGGGATGCGAAGCAAATACCACTTTCTGGAACGCCAGGTGGCAGGGATATGTGGAGGCACTGTTCTCCGAAGAATACACCCTCATTGTGACCGTGAATGACTGGGTACGCGTATGGCTGGACGGACAACTGCTGATCGATGAATTTAAAGGTTCAGGAGTAAACCAAACCCATAGTGTGAACATCGAACTCACCGCAGGACAGAAACTCCCTGTGATCATTGATTACGCAAACCTGACCGGCAGTGGTGAGATCAGCCTGGAATGGGAGAGTACCACGCAGCAGAAGGAGGTGATCCCTCAAAGTCAGCTTTACCCGGGCATATTTACTGAAGTCAGACATTACAGGCCCGGAGCGGACCGGGTTCATCTCTACCCCAATCCGGCCGATCAGGTCGTACATCTAAACATTCCAGGGCCTGGAAGCATTGAAATCTGCACACTTAGCGGTCACAAATGCTACGTCAACGAGCATATTACCAAAAGCCATGAACTGGATGTCAGCAACTGGGATAGTGGAATGTACATTGTCACCTTTAAGGATGCTTATGGAATTGAAAATAAGAAACTGCTGGTTTACTAGACTCTGTATACTGATACTGTTCTGGTTTATCTGAAGGAGACAGGGACCTGGTCATCGAGGACTGGAACGGGAAAGATGAAAACGGGATCCAACTGGCCAAGGGCGTTTATTTTTACCGGCTGGCTACTGAAAACGGGACCATCGGCAATGGATCGATGTTGAAACTTTAAAAACAATAGAGATCATGAAACGAAGGAATTTCATCATAAGGATAATGACCGGTGCAGGCGGGGGACTCATACTGGGCCTGCCGGGAATCAGCCGGGCCTGCACCCGGACCAAAGTTCCCCCAGGCATGGTACTTATCCCGGCCGGCGAGTTCCTGATGGGGACCACCCATGAGCAGGTGCAGAAGCTGGCTGCAGAGTACGGGTATCACCCCTCCTGGCTGGACAGCGAATCCCCGCAAAGAAGCATAGACCTGCCGGCTTACCATATTGACAGGTATCCGGTGACAAATAAACAGTATGTTGAATTCTGCCGGGAAACAGATTACAGGTTCCCGGACCACTGGGAGGAAACCGGCCCTTCAGAAGCATGGCTTGTCCACCCGGTTTGTCATATCAATAAAGAAGATGCGACGGCATATGCCGAGTGGGCCGGAAAACGGCTCCCCACCGAGGCGGAGTGGGAAAAGGCGGCCCGCGGAACAGATGGCCGGCTCTTCCCCTGGGGAGATGAATTCGACCCTGAGGCGTGTTGCTGGAACCGCACCGGCAGGGATGGGATCACTACCGACCCGGTGGATGCCCATCCGCAAGGAGCAAGCCCCTTCGGGGTTATGGATATGGCAGGAAATGTATTTGAATGGTGCAGCGACGGGCCGGAAGATTCACCCCTGCTCGACCGTGCGGTGAAGTACACGGCCTTCATTAAAGGCGGAGCCTGGATCACCACAGAGATTCTGGACCTCAGGTCGGCAGCAAGAGGGAATACTGGAGCATATATGAATAGACTTGCGTTTTATGGATTCAGATGTGTAAAGGAGGTATTATGATGATGGATAAAATAAAATTTGTTGCTGAAAAAGATAAAATGTCAGCCCGGATCATGAACGTTCCGGGTTTCGAGGGAGATGTTTTCGAATTGAACTTCCCGGAGAGCATAGGTCCGACTAATTATTCCCGATGGTTTGATATCATCCAGTGCAGCTGGCAGGAACATGAAGATAGCAACTGGAGCGGCCGTGGCTGGGTGGAAGGTGAGATCGAATACACCATCGACGTAGAGATCCACGAAGATTATGTGGATTTTATCCTGAGGCTTACCAATAAGAGTGATGAAACGTGGGAAGAAACGCAGGCTTTCAATTGTGTCAGCGCCCGCTACGCTCCCTCGGTCCGCGATCATGAATGCAAGCGGCACTGGGTCCGTACCGGTGGCGTGCTTAAAACGCTGATCGAACTTCCGCGTGTATTCGGGCCCCGTCCGGCCCTGCAGCTCTATAGTGTAGAAAGCGCACCGGAAGGTAAGAATATTCCGTTCGTTGAGGCTTTTCACTCCACCCCCGAAGATGTGGCCATCGAAGGGTGGATGGCTATCCGGGCCAGGGACGGGAAACACCTGCTTGCCACGGTATCCAAACCTGCCCTCTACACTTTCCAGAACCGTGAATACTCCTGTATACACAGCGCCCCCACTTTCGGGGCCCTGAAACCGGGCGAGACAGGGACGGCTCTGACACGGGTCTATTTCGTGGAAGCCACAGTGGAGGAATGGTACAACCGGATGAAAGCCGAATTTGAGACCATTAATCCGGGAGAGCTTTAACCTATCAATACCCAATTGATAACGAAATAGTTATTTACCTTTTTACTATCGGGAATGGTTCTCCTGACCCACCTGGATGCGGGGAGCCTCACCGATTCCACCCGCTTTCAATACCACGGTTATTTCTTCAAGAATGAAGCAATGTCAGATATTGCGGAGCTGAAAGAGATCAGGGAGTTCGACAATATGCTGGTGTTCTCCATGGTCCGGTTCAACAACATTACTACCGAAATGATAGGCCATATCATGGATGGCCAGATGGAGATCTTCAGCAGGATGAAGAAAGAGATGCTTCACCTCTATTATGAAACCATGAAAGAGGGGGGTGACTGGTTTACTCAGAAATAAGCGATTTATACCTTTCGTATTCAGCATTCCATTTCTGAGGGTCTTGGGGACAGTACTCCTTGACTCCGAACGACTCCATCACAATCTTCCGGATCTCTCCCAGTGAGCTAATCATGCCGTCGCCGACAGCCTGCATCATGATGTTCCCAACGGAAGAGGCTTCTGCCGGACCGGTGAGTACTTTGCGTCCCGTACTATTGGCAGTGAACTGGTTCAACAGCTCATTCTTACCTCCGCCCCCTATCACATAGATCGCCTCCACATCCTTTCCTGCACCTTCCAGCAACTGTTCCAGCACATACCTGTACTTCATAGCCAGGCTCTCAAAAATGATCCTGCTTACTGTTCCGATATCGTCATAACCGGGTATCTGCTGACCACTCTTTTTACAATAGTTTATCACTTCCGCAACCGTATCCTCTGCATTTAGGAAACAGGGATCATCCGGGTTTATGAACGCGGTGAAAGGAGATGCTTTAAAAGCCCGGTTCACAATATCCGGGTAATCAAGTACCGGATGATTATTAGTCCATATTCTCTTGCACTGCTGGATCAACCAGAGCCCCATCACATTCTTCAGATAGAGTGTTTTCCCCAGTACCCCGCCGGAATTGGAAATATTCATACCCATGCTCTTCTCATCCATGACGGGGGCATCCAGCTCCAGTCCCACAATGGACCATGTGCCAGAACTCAGGAAGGCCCATCCTCTCTCCTGAGTGGTCGGGATACTCACAACCGCACTGGCCGTATCGTGCACAGCTGGAGCGATCACACTGACCGCGTCCAGACCAGCCGTCCGTGCAAGTTCCGGTTTCAAATCACCAATCACCGTCCCTGCATGCACCACTTCGGGGGCTATCCTGCGGGGAATCCCGAATGCTTTAAACACAGCATCATCCCATTCTCCTGTGGCATTGTTGTACAGTTGCGAAATACTAACAGCTGTAAATTCAGCTACCTTCTTCCCTGTAAAACAGTAATGCAGGAAATCGGCTATGAACAATAGGCGGTCCGCAAACTGAAGTGAGGGATCATCTGACCTGACTGCAGCGATCAGCTGGTTCAAGGTATTGATCTGCAGCATCTGCACACCGGTTTTGCGATACAGCTGTTCACTCCCAAGTTGATCTTCAATGATATCGGGAGTTCCTGCTGTTCGGCTGTCACGGTAGTTATATGCATTACCGGCCATGTTACCAAGCCGGTCAATGAGACAGTAATCGACGCCCCAGCTATCCACCCCTATCCCATTAATCCCCTGACCTACAAGTTTAACACATGTTTTCAGGCCCTCCAGAAGCTGATCGTAGATCCCGATCATGTTCCAGTAGAGGTGATCACCTACAGTAATCCCTTTATTGGGGAAGCGGTAAACCTCCTTGCAGTTCAGCAATCCTTTATCAAAAGAGCCGATTACAGTCCTTCCGCTCTCGGCTCCCAGATCAAAAGCTACATACCTTCTTTTATCCATAGGGTTATGCTTTTAGTTTTTCTAGGTCAAGCGGGTAATACCCAAACTCCTCAACGGCCTCCAGGAATACCCTGTAATTCACAGGATTGATCCCCGAATGAATGGAGTTGCTGGATGAGATAATATGACCGCCGCCTGCAGATGCATCGAGAATACACTGCTTGGTCTCGGCAATCACTGCTTCAGGGGTTTTGTCCACAAGCGTGCTCACGCAATCCACGTTCCCCTTGAGACAGATCTTCGATCCGTACTTCTCTTTGATGGCTTTGATATCCATGCCGGCCAGCGGATCTATGGGATCAAGACAATCGATACCGGAATCTACCAGGTCGTCTATCACATCCATGATGTTCCCGTCGGTATGCTTGATTACGTAAAGACCCAGATCCTTGAACTTGCGAATCAGCTTGTTGAAATGAGGCTTTACCATCTCCCTGTAAAGCTCCGGACTGAGCAGAAGGCTGCTCGAATCGGCAATATCATCGCCCACTACAATAATCTCTCCCCCGATGGACTTTGCATTTTCCGCCAGGCGGCTGTTGTACTCCACGCTCCTCTCCATGATCTTTGAGACCAGGTCGGGCTGGGTATAAAAACTCATCAGGAAGTTCTCGAAACCCATCAGGTCCCTGGGCTGCGAAAAGACATCCCGGAGGCGGATCACCACCGCCTTCTCTCCCTGAAATTCCTTCATAGCTGCGAGAATACTGTCGAAACGGTAGTCCGCATCGGGATCCGGCATGCTGATCTTTTTCAGATCCGTCTCATCCTGAATGGGATGTCCTACTGCATTGGGATACTCATCGTAAGAGACCCTGGTGATACCCCATTCATCGCGGAAGTGCCGGTCATCCACCTTCTCCTTTTTCATATTAGTGCCGATGGCCATGGCATCAAGGCCCATCTGCCGGATGAATTCAATCTCCGAATCCTGACCAGTCATGGCCCTGATCACTTTGGGGCTTATGATCCATTCAAGCGTTGGCAGCCGGTCGGGTTCCTCCCTCCGCAGTGCTGCAATCATTCGTTCTCTTCCCGTCATGTTATTACCCTCCTAATGTATTGGCTCCCTGTTCTTTTCGCGCTTGGGCAATCTTTTCTGCATAACCTCCGCTACGATATGCCTGCAGTGGATCGGGTTCAAGTCCCATTTCCATCCGCACCTGGACCAGCAGGGGCCGTACGTCCGTTTCATAGGCATCCATCACGATCCGGTTGGCCATCATCACATCTCCCTCCTGCTGAGCAGCCGTTAAAGCCTTGCGGTCAATAATCAGTGCTTTGGCATAGGCAGTCTGGGCATTCATAATGGATTGGATAATTCCTTCAATACTGGGTTCGATGTTATGGGACTGGTCGAGCATATAGGTAATCTCATCATGGTTGCCCTGGTCCTCTTTCTCAGTCAGCTGGGCGTATATCAGGAACAGCTCCAGGGGATTGATGGATCCCACCATCAGATCATCATCCGCATATTTGCAATTATTCAAATGGAAACCGCCCAGCTTCTTTTCATCCAGCAGCACCGAAATGATCTGTTCGATATTGACTCCCTGCAGGTGGTGCCCCAGATCCACAAGAACCTTGGCCCGGTCACCCAGTTTGTTACATAGCACAAGGGCCATCCCCCAATCCATGATGTCCGTAGTATAAAAAGCAGGCTCAAAGGGCTTATATTCCACAAAAAGTGTCATGTCGGGATCCATAGCACTATAGAGGTCTGCCAGTCCCTCTTCCAGCCGGTGCTTTCTTTCAAACAGGTTGTCCTGTCCCGGATAATTGGTCCCATCTGCCAGCCAGATACCTATCGATTTCGAACCCATCTCCCGGGTGATGCGCACACAATCCCTGAAATGCTCCAGGGTGTTTTGCCTTACCTCCTCAAAAGGATTACAGATACTCCCGAAGCGGAACTGCTGCCCCATAAAGGTGTTGGGATGGACAGTACCGATTTTCATTCCCTTCTCCTCAGCGTATTCCTTTACTGGCGTGTACTTCCCGTCGTCGGTCACATCCCATAGCACATGGGAGGCCATGACAGGACTAATTCCCACATGTCGCTGGATCTCGGCACAGTCATCGATCTTATCCCAGATGGTACGTGCGGCCCCGGGGTCTCGAAATGTTCCATATCGGGTGCCCGAGTTTCCCACTGCCCACGATGGCAGCTCGATCACCTGTTCTTTCAAGCTCTTTTTAATCCCTTTAAGGGAGAGCCCTTTATTCTGGATCTGTTCCTCCATATTGAGGTAATTCTTTACGTGAGTATTCTCCATAATTCTTTATGCTATAAATATCTATTGATCACTATTTCTGATAGTCTCTGGCATACTCAATCAGAGCTTCCAGGTTGATGGCACTTTCCCATGGCCGACACCTGGTACCACTGGGAGTCGTTCCCATATAATACTCGCTCCAGGCACCGATCTCATCCACAATATCGAGGGTTTTCCGATAGACATTTTCCTGTCCATTGCTTCCGGTCCTGATCATTCCAAACAGCACCAGTCCGTAATCATACCCTACCGACCGCTGGTTATCCTCCAGGTTTTCAGCAGATGTCCTTGAGGTCAGTATCCCGGTCTGTTTAAAAGAATGGTAGATACCGTCCACCATCGGTTTTAATTCTGCAGGTTTGATCAGTCCCGAATGAAAATATAAAGGTGTCAGGCTGACAGATACCAGCCGGTATATCTTCTCCTCAGCAGGAGGTAATGGTCCCTCGGCCAGACAGATCATACACTGGTAACGTCCATTCTTATCCTTTTGCGTCCAGTCAATGCCTCCAAAACCATATTTCCGGTACACCAGGCAATCTGAACCTCCCCGTTCACAAACACCATGCCTGAAGCGGGGCAGCTCCAACTGATTTTTCCGGTCCGGATTATTAGTGATCAACTGGCCATCCATCCAGAAGTTATCCCTGAAATGGCTCCTCACTTCCTCCAGGACCACTCTTTCTGATTTTACTTTAGATCCTTCCCAGAACCCCTCTGCTTCAATCCAGTCCAGTAGTTTATCTCCTCCATCAATAAAGAGCATGGTGGCCTCCGATGATCCGTCGTTCAGGGTAGACCTGGGAAGGATCCCTCCTGCCACATAGGTCTCGTCTCCATTGAAAGGAAGCATATGACCTGCCAGGTGTTTTTTCTGTACCTCCCAACACCACTCCAGCATGGGAAAGATAGATCTGAGAAAGTCGTTGTCACCTGTCTTTTTATGCAGATCAAACGCCTGCATGATGAGATAACCGGGGCTCTCCACTTCGTCATTCTCATGGACATGGAAGATCCCATCGACTCCTATTCCCTGCGCACAGTGCAGTTCACTACTCCTGTTCCAGATGTCCCAGTAGAACTTCAGAATGTTCTTCGCTTCCTGGTAATAACCCAGTGCCAGGTACCCGCGTGACACTCCGTACTGGTCACGTACATACCCCAGTGGATAGGGGTAGCCTGCAATAACTGCTCCTTCCCTGGCCTGTTGCGTCCGTATCATCACCGATACCTCATCGATGATTTTCAACAGTTTCTCACGTTCCGGGAGATCAGTGGGAAAAACAGTCTTAAAATCGATCCTGGAAGCTGTGAATTCAGACCACCAATCCCTTGTTCTTCTTAATAGCGCGGCATAGCCCGTACGGGCTGCTTTTTCACTGTTTTCAATAAGGTTGGTATACTCTGGACCTCCTGTAAAATAGAGCTCCGTCTGACCAGGGTGAATTTGGAGATGGTAAACCCCTTCCTGATCATCAGATTTCTCAAGCTCCACTCTCCCGTTCCACGTAATCTGGTGATAAAGTGGCCTCGGGTAGACATAATACTGGTATATTCGTTCCCCGGGATCCATCCGTATCTGTAGCGTTCCACCTTCTTCTGACTCCTTAAGCTGAACCTGAAGTCCGGATATAAGTTCCAACCTGAACCGAAGACCTTTATCCAGGTCCAGTCTACGGACCATACAGGGAAGAAGGGCATCCACAAAATCTGTCATGACACCTATTCTGGCTTCACCGGTATGAACTGAATGCTCCCAGATAGCCGTACCTGATTCCCGCATCGAATGAACCTCAAGGGTACGCTCATCATCCAGAAGAAACCGGTATAATGATGGTGTGGTAAAGGGCCCGGGATAAATCGTAGTCAGATTGGGACCAGTCTCATAAACCAGCATTTCCCCATTACCCAATGAGTGCACTGTCCCTTGATCATCACCTCTGTTGGTCCATATCCTGTCGGCAGCATTTGAATGAAGCACCATCGACAGGGCAAGAGATATTAAAGCAAGCTTTCTCATTCCTTGTTAGCTAGGTTTTAGAAGTTTATGAAAAGTCTATCGGTATCAGTTAGTTCTTCCACCCATATCCACCAGGCAGGTGCATTCTGGTATCTTCCGGAGGGCTCAAGCCGGCACTCCCCATGCTCTTCAGAGATTGCGCTCATGATTTCGGCGGCTTCGGCTTCTGACCACGGACCCAACCTCACTGAAATGACCGGTAGCGGGACAGTGGATGTGAGACTGAATCCTTTGTCGCGTTCATAATGTAAATCCACCCTGGCTTTGACCAGTCCCTCTTTATCGGGAATCAGCACAAAATGATTGGTCACTTCAATACCCTCAAGAGGATCGGGTACACGGGGCATGATCAGGATATGGGCAGGATTGCTGTCATCTACACCGGCACTGGCCTCCAGGGCATGCATGACCGGTCCCTGGTTGGCTCCGTTGGAAAGGTCGTTGATGCGATGCCAGCTTCCGTCAGGCAGCAGGTTCACCCCTTCGGGCACGATCCAGCGCCACTTGCGCCAGTCGATCCCTGCATCTTCATTGAAATACTCCATGTTCTTATCGTAGGTATATTTAGCCGTATTGACCAGCAACTTACCGGCATGATCCATCTCATCGAGCACCAGTGAGGCATGGGTCAGCCATCCCTGTCCGTACCCCATGGCCAGCACCGGGGCATGGCCATAGGGCATGTTCATATGTTCGCGGAATGTATTCCTGGTAATGGCCAGCATCTCCTGGTCCCAGCGGTTTGGATCCAGTCCGTCCAGGTAGAGCGAGAACCACCCCTGCACCAGCCGGTCCTGGAATGTAGTAAGTATCGAATAGGGCGAGATCCGCCAGACGAGGTTATTGAAATCACCCGCGATCAACTGACGCACCATTCCTTTTCGGATGGTCGCCGCATATCGCCTCCATTTCTTTGCCCACTGAGGTTCACCGGCTGCCTCAGCCATTTCTGCAGCACACTTCAGTGCCGTCATGCAGGCATAGTTGGGATAAGGCTCGTACATGTTGGCATTGGCATAATTCTCTCTGATCTTTTCCGGGTCTGTCTCTTCCGACATCCCTTCAGGCACCAGGCAATAACCGTTTACTATACCTCCCCAGCCCGTAAACTCACCCTCTGAATAGACCAGGTCACGCCCGGTATAATCCATCAGCCAGCATATGAATTCAGCAGCATCCCGGGTGCTTTCCCAACGGCTGTATCCATATACATCACTTCTGGGTTCCTTCAGCCACTGACCGGCATTTCTACCCTGAAGACGCCATGCATACCAGCGACCGACGAGGGTGGCTGCGTGCCCGTCCATCTCCTCATCCCCGTGGATCTCGTTCACATTCAGATGTCCACCGGTAGTAGGAGGACGGCTCAGTTCCATGGACCAGTGGGGCGGGGCATCCTCAGGGTATCTGGCCAGATCGAGCAGGTCATTGGGCGGACCTTTCTCCGGATCCCGGTTGGAACGGAAGAAATAGAGCCATTTGTCACAGAAATCCACAAAGGCCGTTTCCCTTTCCGGCAGGTTGATCTGCCGGAGTGCCAGGGTCACATAATGGTCGCTTGTCCGGGAATAGGCTGCCGGATAGATCCCCTGAATATTCCACGTACCCAGTCCCGAATACCCTCCATAAAAGGGACAATCCTCTCCCGTTTCCCTGAAATAACCGGTTTCCGGATCAAATTTCTCGTGGATCTGGACCAGGTTGGCGGCCCATACATTGCTCAGCCAGACTGCCTCTTTTCCTCCCAGGAAACGGATGGTGGTGGCATCAAGAGATTCCGGGATCGATACTGTATCAGGTTTCTCAGGAAGATCGGCTCCATGGGTATAGAGGATTTCAGCCATCCTGGCGGCCCCGGTATGGTAATCGGGTTGCGCTGTCACATCCAGTCCTGGTTTCAGATCTTCACCCGATACCATTCGCTTCTCAAATTGACGGAGCCCTTTTTGCTTCTTCCCCTTAACCGTGATACCTGATATCATGGGCCGTCCCCTGGTATCTGTATCGTTAACCAATTCCACAGATACGATCTTCTGAGGTCTGGGCCTGATGGCCAGGAAATAGTGTTTGTAATCAGATGCAAAGGAACTCGTGTTGAAGTCCTCCTTTGCCAGAAGAGTTTTTCGAAGCAGCGCCATATATTCCGGTCTTGAAGCGAATGGTTCCCTTACAGGCACCGAAACATCGTGACTGGCTCCGTGGCTCCAGTGATTGGCGAACCACATATTGGATCCGAAGATCAGCGGTATCCGGTCTGTATTCCCTTCCTCATAGTGAATAACAATGGTACCCAGCTCCTTGCCTATATAGACCTGGTCTTGTCGTTCCTTCAATGTTTCGGTATGCTCACTCCAATGTGCCACTCCATTTTCCCAGCCGTGGTTGATCATGCCGAGGAGGTATATTACCTCGGCCTCTGCATTGACCGGAATGGTTTCCGTATCTGCATTCACCGTTCTTGAGGTTTCTCCCCTGAGACCGGGATCGCAGGCCAGGAAAGGAAGGCTTCTGCAGAAGGTAAGCCTCGATCCTCCATCGATGGGAACAGCCTGCAATTTGACCGGGACAGGATCATTGAATTCGGGGAATTCCGTCTGATGATAGTTTTCAAAGGAGATGGAGATTTCAGGTACACCAAAGAAGTTCTTCAGGGCCGGGAAATGAATTTCCAGATACACCTCTTTTCCTATCAGGTCGGGAGTATACCATCGCTCAGTGGTTAAAGAACTATATCCGTTCGTAAGGATCTCCCTCAGAAGTGATCCTCCCCTATATTCTTTCATCTGTAACCGGACAAACTCTGGATAGCCTTCCCGGTTGAATCCGGGTCCGCCCGCGATATCAAATTGCTGAACGGGCTTATCAACGGTGAAAACAGCAGATCTGAGCACACCCCTGGCAGAATCGTTAGCTGCATTCCAGAATAGCTTATACCGGGGAGAGATACCCCTGAGGTCAGGCGGAGCCTCATGTTCCTTCACTTCCCACTCCCCCTCCCCATATGAAGTCCATTGGGCAAGGGATTCAGGTGAGACCGTAATAGGGCCTCCATCCTGCCCGGAAATGTCCTGGTGCGAAAAAAGCCATATGCAGAAAACCGGAAGCAGAGCATATGACCAGTGCGTATGGTTCCTTTTCACTCTAAATTGTTTTAAAAGTCAGCATCCTTTACCGATACGGTTCCATCCTCCTTCCAGAGCAATTCCCTGATCTCGAAGAAGTGAAGTCCGTTGTTCATATGGGAGATCAGGGTAATGTACCATTTGCCGTGTGCCTGGAAAATCTCACTGGCGGATACCCCTTTAATGATGCTCTGGGGATCGTCCGGATCTTCCTTCCAGCCATGCAGGGGATCCGGGCTTCTCACATAGACGATACCATGCTTATAATTGGTATAGAAGAGATAGTACTCCCCGTTTCGTTTAACCACAAAGGGAGATTCGGGAGGTGTCTCCAGGGTATGTTCCAGCCGGCGGAATCCCTCATCTTTCCAGTTGAGCAGGTCCCTGGATGAAGCAATACCCAAACAGTACTCATGATTGTCTGTTCCGGGAATCATTCTTCCGGCCGTGTAGTAGCAGTAAAAGGTATCCCTGTCCTTCAGGATCATGGGATCCCGGCAGTCGGACCAGTGACTCTCATCCCAGTGACCCCAGGGCTGGCTGTTAAAAAGGGGATTCCCATCATGCCTTTCCCAGTGGTACAGGTCCTCCGAGGTAGCCAGGCAGATGGCCTGGGTGGCCGAGTCGGTGACCCCGGTATAAAAGATCCAGTACCTGTCATCATGCAGGATGATATGGGGTGCCCATACCTGGTAGGTGTCGAAACCATCCTCTACGGTCTCCAGCACCGGCTTCCTGATATGCCAGTTCACCAGGTCATGGCTCACAGCATGACCAAAATTGGAGAGCGGATATTCAGGCCAGTTGGTGGCTGCTATACCCCGGATGTAGACCAGGTGCCAGAGTTCATCCTTTTTAATAATGGCGTGATCCACCACATATCCACCCGGTTCGGCAAACTTTCCGCCCAGCGGATCGCTTCCTTCAGCCAGTTCACGGAGGAACTCTTCCGCCATATCCACCATCCCTGACGGATCATCAAATCCGGTCCAGCTCCAGAAGTAGCGGCCCGCGGGCAGTATATCCAGGATTTTCTGTTCTGCCCGGTCCAGCAGCTGGCCGATAATCCCCTCTGTCTTTTTCTGGTTGGCCAGGGTCACCTCCTCCATCTGCATCCGGCCCACCCGGATCAGATCACTCCTGAGTGAGGCAATTCGTTTCAGCAAGAGATAGTCCTCGTGGGTCAAAGTGTCTGAAGTGCCCTGATTCTCAACGATCAGCAAAGAAGTTGCACCTGGGTTATTCTTGCATGACACAATGGTCATGATCAGAATTACCCCAAAGAAATGAAGCAGAGATCTCATGATTTGTCAGAAACGTTGGGTGTTCAGCTAGTCCCAGTAAATTTAGAGGAAAGGAGATGGACAGTCAATGTAGAATTTGGGAGTTGTGTTGCACATTTTGACCTCCGGAGGGATCTCAATGGAAATCAACCTTGGAGTAATTCCTGAACTGGACAGGAGTATACCCTGTTTTCTTCTTGAAAGTCCTGCTGAATTGCTGCTGAGATTCAAAACCCGTGTCAAGGCTGATCTCTTTCACAGATCTTCCGGAATTCTGCAGAAGCATTCTGGCATGACGGATGCGAATGTTCAATACATATTCATATGGTGAATAACCTGTATTTGTTTTGAAATATCTTCTGAACCAGGCATAGGATACACTCAACTGATTTGCAATATCTTCAAGAGAAATTTTATCAGCATATCCACTTTCCATAATAGATTTTGCTGCCATGATAATTTCATCTGTTCGATTGTTGATTTTTAATTCCTGTCTCCTTAGCAAAGTGAAAATATGACCTAACAGGTACATTACCGCTCCGGAAAGTGCGTATCCGGACCCCACATGATCTGATTTCACCAATTCAAATATCTGGTGCAGGAGGTTCATGACCCGGTCATCCAATCCAATCCTGAAAACTGGTCTGGACGGGACCACGGGAAGAGCTGAATCTTTCATGAAACTGTTGTACCCTCTGAATCCAACCCAGCTCTCAGTCCAGCCTGTTCCGGGATCGGGTTTGTATCGGTGCCACTCTCCCGGAAACAGTATAAATCCTTCCCCTGCCTCAATCACTTGCTTGCCTCCTCTTCTCGTTTCAAGGATTCCCTTCCCCCCGGATATAAAAACAAACTGGTACTCATCGATGACCCTGCCCTGCGAAAAATTGAAATAATGGTGAGAAGGGTGATGTATAGGTGGATAGGAGCTTTCTGCCGGGATACAGGTATGACCTGCATTTATCACCACAAGATCACCCAGGGTGTGGTCCTGATTTACCTGTAAATATTTATAAAAATCTTCCAATTGAGATGATCAAAAAACACAAAGTAAATCACAGATTTGATCTTGACTAATGACTGTAAATATATATAAATTTACACATTACATAAGCTTTAATCTTTCTTAGGTATATACTTCACATCTGCAATAACAACAAAATGAAGCTTTCACATCTACGCTCAACCGTGCTCCTGACCATACTTTATCTGGTCATTTACGGTTGTTCTCATAATAAGGGTAATCCAACTAATTCCGGAAATCCGGGTGCTGACTATGAAACCCTTCGGCACTCGTTCCTTCATCCCCCCAATTCAGCACATCCCGGTGTATACTGGTATTTCATGGACGGAAACCTCTCCAGGGAGGAGATGACGGCCGACCTGGAATCCATGAAAGACGTGGGGATCGGCCATGTGCTTTTCCTGGAGGTGAATGTGGGAGTCCCTCAGGGCCCCGTGAAATTCCTGAGTCAGGAGTGGCAGGAGAGCTTTACACATGCAGTAAAAGAGTGCGAACGACTGGGGATAGTTCTTACGCTTGGATCCGGTCCGGGATGGACCGGAAGCGGAGGTCCCTGGGTCAACATGGAGGAATCCATGCAACATCTGGTAGCCAGCAGGCTTGATGTGGCCGGACCGGCTCAGATCGACCGGAAATTGGAAGTTCCCCTGGGACGTGATCCATTCTTTGGACTGGGACAGTTTACACCAGAACTCAAAGAACGCTGGACAGATTATTACCAGGAAGTGGCTGTCCTTGCATTTCCAGCAAGTGATAACCCGGATTTAATAGTCGACTCCGACGAGAAAGCCCTCTACTACCGTCCTCCATACAGCTCACAAAAAGGGGTCAAACAATATATCCCTGAACCAGCTGTCTCAGCGTCTGATTTCCCGGGCGACCCGACTGGAATACCCACCGATGAAATCGTTGATATCACGGAATTCATGCAGGCAGATGGAACTTTGCAGTGGCAAGTTCCAGAGGGAAATTGGACCATTATGCGATTTGGCAGACGGAACAATGGTGCCATCACCCGGCCGGCACCCATGCCCGGACTGGGTTTTGAATGTGACAAGATGAGTCCCGATGCCATGAAAAACCATCTGGAAGCTTTTATGATCCCGCTCATTGAAAGAATAAAACCCGATCCTTCCAAAAAAGGCGGCTGGAAGATGATCCATATGGATAGCTGGGAGATGGGGGCACAGAACTGGACTGATGGTTTCAGGCAGAAATTCCAGGAGATTTGCGGTTACGATCCGCTGCCCTACCTGCCGGTGTATACCGGGATGATTGTGGGTGATATTGAAAAAAGCGAACGGTTTTTATGGGACTTACGTTTGGTTTCCCAGGAATTGATCCTGACAAATCATGTACAATATTTTAAAGACTTCGGCCAAAAATATGGTATGGGTTTATCCATCGAACCCTACGACATGAATCCCAATACCGACCTGGACCTGGGCTCATATGCCGATGTTCCCATGTGCGAATTCTGGAATAAAGGATATGGATTCAGCACTGGTTTCAGCACCTATGAAGGCACCTCCATTGCCAATCTGTACGGTCGGCCAGTGGTAGCCGCAGAAGCTTTCACCTCGTACCTTGCAGCATGGAGAAGTTATCCCGGTTCCATTAAGAACCAGAACGATTGGGCCTTATGTTCCGGAATAAACAGGCTGGTGTATCATACGTTTGCCCACAAACCCATCGGTGAGCAGTACCGTCCGGGTATGACCATGGGTCCGTACGGAGTGCATTGGGACAGAGGGCAAACCTGGTGGGAAATGTCGGAAGCCTACCATACCTACGTGGCTCGCTGCCAGGCTTTGCTGCAACAGGGCAAAGGGATTGCCGATGTTCTGTACCTTATCCCGGAGGGTGCTCCGCATGTGTTTCTTCCTCCTGCCTCAGCAGTGGACGGCAACCAGTACCTATACGGGAATACCGAATTTGAGTTCGATGCAGAAACTGATCAGATTGTTACAGGCAGCTCAAAGAGTGAAAAAGAGTTTATGCCGGACAGAAAGGGATACAATTTTGATGGGTGCAGCCCCCGCATCCTGATGGATCGTGCCAGCGTCAAAGACAGTAAGATTGTATTCGAGGGCGGAGCCAGCTATCACCTGCTGGTACTGCCCAAGGTCAGCTCGATGACCCCGGAGCTTATGGCAAAACTGGAATCGCTTGTGAAACAGGGAGCCACCATTATGGGAAACCCGGTAGAGCAATCCCCAAGCCTGGAAAACTACCCGGCCTGCGATCATGATGTAAAATCCATGTGTGAAAAAATGTGGGGAAGTTCCGAAATTCCTGATCAGGAAACTGAGATCGCTTACGGAAAAGGTTTGATCTTGTGGGGAGGCAGTTATTCCAGTCCCGAACGAGAGGAGTTGTACCCAACTTACCATGCCACGGCAAGATTCTTAGAGTCCAAAGGTTTAAAACCTGATCTTACCGCAGATGGAACCGTCCGGTACATTCATAAGAAAACAGATGATACGGACCTCTATTTTATATCGAACAGAACCGATCACTCCACAGAGGTAACCTGTGAATTTCGCGTAACAGGCGCCGTTCCGGAGATATGGAACCCCATGAACGGTGAAATTCGTGCTTTACCCGAATTCACGGCCAAAGACGGTATTACATACATACCGTTACAATTTGAACCTTATGAGAGCTATTTCATCGTGTTCGACGGCGAAAATCGAAATGGAAGAGGGCAAGGGGAACAAAATTTCTACTCCAAAAGCAAAATAGCCACCCTGGAGGGTTCCTGGGAAGTAGCCTTTGATCCCCGGTGGGGAGGTCCTGAAAAGGTCAGGTTCGATCAGCTGGATGACTGGATCGCAAGGCCTGAGAAGGATATTAAATATTACTCGGGAAAGGCAAGTTATTCCAAAACCTTCGATTGTGACCAGGCTGGAACAGGTTCCAGGCTATTCCTGGACCTGGGTAATGTGAGGGTAATGGCCAGAGTGATCTTAAATGGAGTAGATCTCGGGATTGTCTGGACCACACCCTGGCAGGTAGATATCAGCGAGGCCGTGAAAGAAAAAGATAACCGTCTGGAAATAGAGGTGGTTAACTTATGGCCAAACCGGCTGATTGGCGATGAGGCCTATGCCGATGACGGCATTGCGGATGGGAAATGGCCGGATTGGCTGCTGAACCAGGAAGCAAGACCCAGCCAGCGCTACACCTTCAGCTCCTGGAAACATTACACCAAAGACTCCCCCCTGCTTAGCTCCGGCTTGCTGGGACCTGTAACCATACAAATGGAAGGGAAAAAGAATTTATAAGTTATTGAAAGATGAAAAATCCATCCTTTTTAATTCTCTGGCTTATATTTCTTCCATATCAGGCAGTCAGTGCCCAAGCTCCTAATCTGTTATTTGTATTCACCGATCAGCAGTCTTATGACATGGTAGGGTATTTCAAGGGAAGTCAGGCAATTACACCTCACATTGACCAATTGGCAAGCGAGGGAATTGCTTTTATGCATGCTGTTTCAAATTCACCACTCTGCACACCCTATCGGGGCATGTTAATGACCGGACAGCATCCGCTTTACAACGGTTGCATTAGCAACGATGTTCCCCTGCTCCCGAACAAAGGAACCACTTTTGCCCAGGTCCTGAACGCCGCTGGTTATATCACAGCCTATGTGGGCAAGTGGCATTTATACGGAGGAGGCAACAGAGATACCGGAATCCCTCCGGGCAAAAACAGACATGGCTTTAACAATACCTTCCTGTCCAACAATTGCACAGTTGATTTCAGCCCGGAAGCTTGTTATTACTGGAATGATAACAATGAAAAGGTCTATTTCAAAGATGAGTATGATGATTCGCCGTGGGAATTGGAGGGACAAACCAGACAGGCAGAAAAGTGGTTACGCAGTTACGAAGATGATAAACCATTTGCACTGTTTGTTTCCTGGCATCCGCCACACGATTTTGTGGGAGACGGTTGTGCTGACATTCCAGAAAGGCAATATAATTATGATGTGAGTGTGCTTGATCCTGGCCTGATTGAACCTTACAGGGATATGGACATCGAATTAAGAGCTGACTTACGGAGCAATCCATCCATGTTTGAGTGCCGAAAAGAACAATACCGCAATTACCTGGCTATGGTATCTGCCTGCGATGAAGCATTGGGTCGCTTACTTCAAATTCTAAAGAGTAAGGGAGTGTATGAAAATACACTGATTGTCTTTACCTCAGACCATGGGGATATGCTTGGATCGCATAAGGCTAAGCTACCAAAACTTACCCCCCAGGACTATTCGTGCAGAGTGCCTCTGGTGATCAGTGGGAAATGTGCGATTCCCCGCAGCAGGGAAAGTGATTTGCTGATCGGAAGCATGGATATCATGCCGACTGTGCTGGGATTCCTGGATGTGGAGATTCCTGAATCGGTTCAGGGCCTGGACTTATCGGATGAAATTCTGAGCGGCGACGATGATGCTGTGGAAAGCCAGCCCTTATTTATGTACTCCGTACGGGATTACCGCGGGGTGTATACCAGGAAATGGACCTATACATTTGCCCTTGGTCAGTATACTGACGAAGCAGCTGAAATGTACTCGGAGAAGGTCTTCGATGGGGGTGCCGACATCCAGGTACTCTATGACAGAGATAAGGATCCTGCGCAGTTGCATAACTATTTTGGAAATAAAAAACATGAAAAGATTCAGAATAAGTTGCACCAACTAACCCTGGGATGGATGAAAAAATATGGAGATGCAGGCTATTCAAGTGCTGATTTTATGGCCATCTACAACAGAAAAGAATGGCAAAAGAATTACACATACAGGCCTATCGATTTATTAAAGAAAAAGTAAGCAAAAAAATCAAGCAAGTTTTCAGATGACAAAAGTTGGACTATTTGGAGTTGGACTGGATACCTACTGGGACCAGTTCGATGGATTGTTGGAGAACCTCCTTGGGTATCAGAAACAGATTAAGGAGAAGATAGAGGACTTCGGAGTGGAGGTTATCGACGCTGGACTTGTGGATAATCCTGTAAAAGCAAGGGAAGCAGCCAGTTTGTTACATAGAAATGAGGTGGAGCTTGTATTTCTTTTTGTCTCTACCTATGCACTCTCATCCACCGTTTTGCCGGTGGCTCAGAAGGTAAAGGGACCTATGGTCATTCTTAACCTGCAGCCGGTACCACAACTGGATTACGATGCATTTAACAAGTTGGGGGACCGGGGTAAAATGACCGGGGTATGGCTGGAGCATTGTCAGGCCTGTTCGGTTCCTGAATTTGCGTCGGTCTTTAACCGGGCCGGTATTGGTTATGAATTTGTGACCGGATACCTGGAAGATCCGGAGGCATGGAGAGAGATAGAAGCATGGACTGAGGCAGCCAGGGTGGCCGGAGCCATGAGACAGAATCGCCTGGGCGTGTTGGGTCATTACTACGGAGGCATGCTGGATGTCTATACCGATCTGACCAAACAATCGGCCAGTTTTGGAAATCACATCGAACTGGTGGAGATGTGTGAACTAAGCAGGCACAGGGAAGAAGCCACAGAAGAGGAAGTCAGTCAGAAGATAGCCGAGTTCCACCGGACCTTCGAGGTGGTGGACGAATGTGAAGCGGAAGAGATAGAAAGAGCTGCCAGGACCTCAGTCGCCCTGGATAAACTCATTGAAACACATGACCTGGGATCGCTGGCCTATTATTACGAAGGTGAAGCAGGAAATGAATATGAGAACATTGTTACCTCAGTGATCGCCGGAAACACCCTTTTAACCGGAAAGGATATTCCCGTAGCCGGTGAATGCGAGGTAAAGAATGCCCAGGCCATGAAGATAATGGCGGAATTTGGCACCGGGGGCTCCTTCTCCGAGTTTTATCTGATGGACTTTAAAGAGGATATCGTTATGCTGGGACATGACGGCCCCGCACATCCGGTTATTGCGGAGGGACCGGTAAAATTAGTTCCCCTTCCCATCTACCACGGAAAACCCGGCAAAGGCCTCTCCATCCAGATGTCGGTCAAACACGGTCCGGTTACCCTACTCTCCGTGGCAGAAGGGCCCCAGGGCATTTTCCTGCTGGTTGCTGAAGGGGAATCGGTCCCAGGACCCATCCTCCGGATCGGGAACACCAACAGCCGCTACCGTTTCTCAATCGGCGCTAAGGAATTCATGAACCAGTGGTCCGGGCAGGGGCCATCCCACCACTGCGCCATTGGCATCGGGCATATAGCCCATAAGATCGATAAACTTGGAAAGATGTTGAATATGAAAGTGGTGAAAATCTGTTAAACCATAACCAAACTTCCATCGTAACCGGAGCAACCGGAATAAACTGAGAGGAGCCTATGATGAAATACAGCAATATCCATGAAGATCAAAAGAAGGATCTTTCAACGACTATCCTAGCTAAAGACAGGGCCAGGTTGCGTGAGATGGCTTTACGCTGGATGGAAATCGCAGTAAGCGATGATATGCAGGAAAAAAAGAGTGCCTGGAAATCTGTTCACGATTTACAAGCGAAGCGTCCGGTGATCCTGTTCGAAACGTTATCTGTGGCCGGTTTTGTCAGGGATGAAGAATTGCTTTGTGAAGACGAGTTGCTTCGAAATGTGGAACGAACCATGCTCTATTCGATTCGACAACATGAGACTGTGAATGATGACCTGGTTCTTGAGCCCTATTTCAGGCTGGCCTGGAAAGTGCGTAAATCAGACCATGGTGTCAAAATCATAGAGCATCATGCAGAAGATTCTATGGGATATGTATCAAATTTTCCCATAAAATCCACCCACGATATCGCCAAACTGAAACCCCGGACCTTTTCTGTTGACCGGGAAGAGCCTCTCGTAGTGAAAGCTAAGCTTGAGGATATTTTTGGGGATATCTTGCCGGTGGTGATAGGGAACTATGACAACTTTTTTACCGATACAGGTTTTACAGCCTTTACAGGGAACAATTTTATAGGCATAACCATGGACCTGTTTAAGCTTATCGGGTATGAAAGCATGATGTTATGGCCCATTGAATACCCGGATGAACTGCATCAGATTCTAAGCTACCTTCGGGATGACAAGATCAATTTCTATGGTTGGTTAAAAGATGAGGGCCTCCTGGCTTTGAATACAGATAATCAGCTTGCCGGTCCCTCCAGCTACGGCTACGTGTCTGATTTACCTGCACCCGGATCAAAAGAGAATGTGGAGCTGAAGGATCTGTGGGTTTGGCCTGAATCACAGGAAACCACAAGCGTATCCCCCCAGATGTTTGATGAAGTATACCTCCCCTATATTGCTGAGGTAGCAAATATGTTTGGACTGAGTTACTATGGCTGCTGTGAAGCAGTAGATGACAGGTTTGAACAGATTTCAAGAGCCATTCCTAATTTGCGTACCGTTTCAGTATCGGGGTGGAATGATTTATATAAGATAGGTGAATTGCTGGGCAATGACTATGTGTATTGTCGCAAACCTACACCTGCCCTACTGAGTGGTAGAAGCCCCAACTGGGATCGTCTTAGAAAAGAAATGCAGGATACTTATAATGCCTCAAAAGACGGCTCTTTGGAGATTGTTGTGAGGGATGTTTATGATATAGACGGCGATATAACAAGAATATCGAAATGGGTGGATATGACCAGAAGCATTATCGGGATATAGTAGTGATGAGATTTTCAAAAATCACCTTTCGAACAATTATCACCCTGGCATGTGTGCAACTTGTTCTAGTATTAACAACGCCAGGTTGTACAAATCCTTCTGCTGATAAATTAGAGGAAGAATTCAACATCCCGCCACACCCGGCCAAACCATGGGTCTACTGGATCAATATGGATGGCCATTTTACAAGAGAAGGTATTACCGCGGATTTAGAGGCCATGAAGGAAGTCGGTATCGGGGGCATGATCCATATGGATGTTGATGTGGGCGTTCCCCGTGGCGAAGTACACTTTATGAGCCGGAAGTGGAAGGAGAATTTCAAACATGCTATTCTGGAATGCGAGCGGCTGGGACTGGAATTGACCACTATTTCAGGGCCGGGCTGGGCCGGTACAGGTGGCCCCTGGATTGAAGCAGAGCATTCGATGCAGCACCTTATTCCAGTTAGTGTAAACGCAAAGGGCCCGGAAAAATTCAACCAGATTCTGCCTGAACCTCAGCCGCGGGTTTCTCAGTATCACTTACATCAGACCCCGCGGATGAGCAAAGCCCTGGCTGATTTCTATGAGGATGTTGCAGTATACGCCTTTCCGCGTCGCGATGCGGTTATCCCCGACATTATGGAGAAGGCTTTCTTCCATCGTGAACCATACTCATCAGCCAGTGGTACCAGAGCATACCTGCCTTCGCCTGTAAGTTATCCGGAGATTGATAAAGCGAAAGTGATCGATCCAAAGACACTCATTGATCTGACCGACCTGGTGCAACCTGACGGACGACTTGAGTGGGAGATCCCACCAGGTGAATGGACCATCCTGCGTATGGGGCGGCGTTCCACAGGTTCTAACACCCGTCCGGCTGCAATGGCAGGAATGGGATTCGAAAGTGATAAGTTCAGCAAGCAGGCTTTGACAACTCACTTCAATGCCTATATTGATACCCTTGTGAATCTGGCTGGGCCTCGCCCGATGGATCGTAAATACGGCTTTACGGGCCTGGATCACGATAGCTGGGAGATGAGTACTCAGAACTGGACCCATGGATTTCGGGAGGAATTTCAAAGGCGACGCGGTTACGATCCCTGGCCTTACTTTCCCGTCTATTCCGGACGTGTCGTTGGCAGCAGAGAAATCACAGAACGTTTTCTCTGGGACATACGCATGACTTCACAGGAACTGGTTCTGGAAAACCATATCGGACATTTAAAAGAGCTTTGCCACAAAAGAGGCCTGAATTTAGCCATAGAGCCATATTGCATGAATCCTACGAACTGCCTTGATCTGGGTGCAATGGCGGATCTTCCGATGGGTGAATTCTGGAATAACTATTTCAACACATCCTTCAGCTGCCTGATAGCAACCTCAGCAGCCCACGTAACGGGTAAATCCATTGTCCCTGCTGAAGCGTTTACAGCCGTCCAAACATACTGGCGAGAAACGCCCTGGACAATGAAAAACCAGGGGGACTGGGCTTTCGCCACAGGCATCAACCGCTTCGTGATTGTGAGCTTTGCCCATCAGCCCTGGTTGGATCGGGCACCAGGTATGATGTTTTCCATGTATGGGCTTCACTGGGAACGGACACAAACATTCTGGCCTCTATTGCGCGGCTATCATCAATACCTGGCCCGTTGTTCGCACCTTCTGCAGCAGGGTGTAACGGTCTCTGATATTCTGTACCTGACCACCGAAGGCCCCCCGCACATATTCAGTCCGCCTACCAGCGCCATGGAAGGCAGCAGGTTGCTGCCCAATCCCCTTTCATCCGGCGAAGAAGTATTGCCGGACAAGAAAGGGTACGGCTTTGACGGCTGCTCTGCTAACATTCTCATGGAGAGAGCTACTGTACAGGATGGCCGAATAGTCTTTCCCGGCGGAACCTCCTATCGTCTACTGGTCCTTCCCCACTACAAGACTATGACCCCTCAGCTTCTGACCAAAATAGAATCTCTGGTCAAAGCTGGTGCCACCATTGTAGGTTCCCCTTCACTCAAATCACCCAGCCTGTCAAACTATCCTGATTGTGATGAAGAGCTCCGGTCACTTGCAATAAAACTCTGGGGCGGTCTCGAATCACCTGATAATACCACCCACCGAAACTATGGCAAGGGGACAATTTACTGGGGCGGCCCCAGCCCGGAAGAGCTGTATCCTGATTATAGCAGTACAGCTTCGGTCTTGGAACAGATGGGTGTTGGCGAGGATTTCACCTCCACCGGCCCGGTACGTTACGGGCATCGCCGTACTGAAATGCGGGAGATCTATTTCCTCTCCAACAAATCTGCCCGGCAAATTCAAGTGGAATGCACATTCCGGGTCGGCAAAGGACAACCTGAACTCTGGAATCCGGTAACAGCAGAGATGCGCCCCCTCCTCCAGTACAAACAGGAGAATGGGTTCACCACCATCCCCATGGAGTTTGTTCCTTACCAAAGCTTCTTTGTGATCTTCCCACGCAAAGGTTTATCAAAGGCGTCGGCAAATGCAAGCAGTGTGAATTTCCCAAAGACAACACCGGTAAAAACCCTGGAAGGATCGTGGGAGGTCTCCTTCGACCCCAAATGGGGTGGTCCGGAGAACATCACGTTTACAACGCTTCAGGACTGGACCCATCGCAAGGAAGAAGACATCAGGTACTACTCCGGTATTGCAACTTACCGAAAGATCTTTGACATGCCTGAAATTTCCGGAAAGGGCGTTTATCTAAATCTGGGCAGAGTACATGAAATTGCAGAGATTACGCTAAATGGGGAAAATCTGGGTGTGGTCTGGTGTGCACCCTGGCGGATTGATATCTCAGAGGTCTTAAAGGTGAAAGGCAACCAACTTGAAATCAAGGTAGCCAACCTCTGGCCAAACAGGCTGATAGGGGACTCTGCCAAGCCATTGGATGAGCGAATTACCTGGACAGTCGAAGGACACCCCTACGAGGAGGAAAGCAGGCTTCTACCCTCCGGCCTGTTAGGGCCTGTGCAGATACAGGTTGTAGAAGGGATAACCTCAAAATAGATTTGAATTAGCCTTAAAATGAAATTAATATACTTAGTGATTAAAAATACCATGAAAAAAACCTACAATCTAAGATTGACAGCCCTGTGCATGATCCTGAGCCTTGCACTACTAATTTCACAATGCAGTGGCAACAGGGCAGGCTCAGGCAACCCGGATTCATCCAATTCCACTGAAAATTGTCCTGAATTCCCCCTGGAGGGATGGGAGAGATTTCACCGGCCCGCATTCAAAGGATTTATGCACGCTTATCAACCCTGTGTGATAGAAGTTCCCGATCAGGAGTATCCTTACCGTATGTGGTTTTTCGGGTGGGTTTCTGAGATTGGTAATCCGGGACTGGCAGGAGCGGATGCCATTTATTTTGCCAGGGGACGCGACCTGGATACCTGGGAGGTTTATTGCGACGATGGCAGCTGGGATACAGAGGGTGTGAACAGCAAATGGTTATCGGTGCTCTATTCATCCCCCGATCCGGAAAACTACTATGAAACATTTCATACAGGAGACCCATCTATAGTACTGAAGGATGGTGTCTATTATATGGCCTACAGTGCCACCTCCTTTGCCTTCGTTGATTCCACCAGTGAAAAACCGGTACTCCCCCCCTCCTTCTCCAATATGGAGATAGAGGGATATCCTTCACGAATGATCCAGTGCGTAATGGGAGCCACCTCAAAAGACGGGATCCACTGGACAAAAACCGACAAACCGCTTTTGCTTGGCGACCAGGACACAAAATTCCCGCCCGATCCGGCACCCGGCCGCATAGGAGATTTTCACCGGCCATGTCTTCTATGGGATGAGGAAGGAAGCAAATGGAAACTGTACTTTGATTACCGGAACATGGCCAAAGGAATGGGAAGCATTGTGGGACTGGCCGAAAACAGCGGAGATTTTCGCACAGATGAGTTCACATTCGTTCATTCTCCCGACGAACCCCTTTTGACCGGTTGGCCGAATCCAGAGGTTGTCAAGGTAGGAGATTGCTACGTGAGTTTCTCCGATGCACCGGGATATACCAAGGCCAACGCCCCGGAAGGACAGGAAGTGAGCGGCTGGCAACTCAGGCAGTTGAAAATGGCCACGTCAAAAGACGGACTTACCTGGGAAAAGCGGTACTACATCGATCCCGACCCGGGCATCGATGCCAACCACGTGCCCCAGGCCCTGGTTTGTGAACAGGAAGGGAAACAATGGCTCTATCTCTTCTACACTATCCAGGTGGGCTGGAGATGGGAAGAGGGCAAATATCCCTTTTTTAAAGAAGGTGATTACAACTGGTTCTATGATGAGATCAGGTACATGAGGCAGGAGATCAAATAGAGCATAATGAATAAACTAATCGTCGGTTTAATTATATGTGTAATCACTGTTAATCAGGCCTTGAAAGCAGATGAGCCAGTTTCTCCTCCTAAAGAAGTTTTCAGGGGCTATGATATCTACGCCTCTACCATTGTCAGGGAAGACAGTATCTGGAAGCAGTGGTTTGCCGGGTGGATGACCGAATCCGATCTTCCATGGGACCGGATATACTATTCATTCTCTTCGGACAGTGGATCCACATGGAGTACGCCTGTTATAGCCTTTACTATCGAAAATGTGCAGGTCAATGACCCCTCTGTGCTCAGATTTTGGGATCAGGCGAATTCCAGGTATTATTACCAGATGTACTATACCTATTACCCGAGCGGATTGGGAGACCCCACCAACTACATAGCCGTTTCCACAAGCCTGGATGGCCTCGAGTGGACCCATCACGGAGTGCTGATCGGAGCAGACAATGGAGTCGATACGGACGGTGCATGGGCTCCTTCGGCCTATACTGCTGATTCCCTGGCCAGTGTAGTATACCTCTACTTTCACAACAATCATCCTGACGGAAAGATATACCGAACCACCTTAACGGATAAAGGGCTGGGTTTTGACAATAACAACACCATCACTGTAACACCGGCAGGCGGCCTCAGGGCAAATCCGGATGTATCCAGGTCACCTGATGGAACATGGTGGATGTTTTACAACGGTTCCTCGGTCACCTCCGGCGGAGAGGGGAACTTCAATAACTGCAAAATGTACTCGGAAGATGGCATCAGCTGGCAGGAAAGCGGTCATAATCCCATTCAGCAGTATGATACCATGACCACCACCACGCCCCATGTGGTATGGACCGGTCCTGATACCTACCAGCTCTGGTATGGCTATGGATCACCCTCCTTCCTGGACTTCGATGTGTATGTGCAACACTTTCAAAGTGAGGCCGAACCTGAGCGCTATGTGGTGGCCTCTTCTGAAGCCCTGGAGGTCCTGGCAGCCACCAATGCTGTGGATAATGACCCATCCACTTTCTGGTCCTCTGCCGGACATGTTGGTTCCGGCATGCATACAGAGTGGATCTATCTGAACCTGGGGGAAGTCATGGAAATATCTGTCATGGAGCTGACACCCAGGGTAGTTGAGGGTGCCACCATGTGTTTTCCGCTGGACTTTAGGATCCAGTACAGTTCCAACGCCATCGAGTGGACCGATATAAACGGACAGGATTTTACGGATTACCAGTGTGCCGATACCCTGGCCCAGACTTTCCGGTTTGATAGTTCGATTCCGGCCCGGTACTTTAGATTATATGCCACAAAACTGAGCGCCGATTCCTATGGCAATTTCTATTGTCAAATCGCTGAGATCAATATTTCCAACGATACAACTTTGCTTGGAATCGAGACTTCAGACCATGCAGCGAATTCCGAAATACTGCAAAACTATCCCAATCCTTTTCACCGTTCCACCACAATCACCTTCTCTGTTTCGGGAACGACCCATGTAAACATATCCATTTATGATCTGCGGGGAAATAAGGTCGGTGAACCGGTGAACGGTTTAATGCTGGCCGGAATCCATACGGTGGAATGGAACGATCATGGTGCTCCTGAAACGGGGCAAACAAGTGCTTACTATCTAATTGGGATGACCACAAATGACAAAACACTGACAAGGAAAATGTTACGGATTCGTTGAAAGATGAAATCAGGTATATGCATCAGGAACTTGATTCTTTATTGTAAATTAGCTGGATGTTATCAAAATGATTGTGATCAGGAAAGATCTGACATTATTAGTTTCATTATTAGGTTTATTTCTGTCTTCTTTTGCCACAGCCACAGAAGGAAATGTGAGTGGTAAGCTCATTTTCAATCATAGTTTCGAGAATATAGCGGTAGAGCAAGGATTATCGAACTTTCACATTACCTCCATTTGCCAGGATAGTCTGGGTTACTTATGGATTGGCACAGCAAGAGGATTAAACCAATATGACGGCTCAACTTTCAAACAATTTCTCTTCTCCCCGGAAGGGAATTCATCCGGTATTCCATACGATTATATTAACAGGGTTTATCATTGTAATAATCACATTTTCGTCAACACCCGACGTGGTACGGTGGCTTACAACCTCAAAAACGGAGCCTGGTATCACATATCAGAGGATATCCCAATTGGGGATATGATGAGGGTGGGTAATGAAGCTTTATTCATCATCCAAAACAAGCTGTTTAAATATAGTTTTTCCGAGAACAGGCTGGAAAAATGCAGCTTCCCTGAGCAGATCAACCTATCCTGTTTCATCCCTAATGATAATGACTGTTTGTGGGTACTGTCAGATGATTACAGGACGGTGCACAGGTATAATTTCGAATCCGAAGAATTGATCGTCACCCAACTGGGTGATATCACTCCCATAGAAGCTGGTATTCACAAAATAATAGGCAATAAGTTGTTTTTGGCTACGGCGTCGGGTCTAAGCATTCATGAGATATCCCCGAATGGAAAGATCTCGCTGGGAAATAACAGATTGTTGGGTGAGTTCAAAGAATCTCCTGTGTATGGCAACCTTGCCATCGAGAAATGGGATGAAAACAACATACTGATATCTTCTTTGGAGAAAGGATTGCATGTATATGAGGTGAACAGGGAGAGATTAAAAAAGATCTCCAAGGAGGAAACAGGTTTGAGCTCTGATCTGGTAGTTAAGCTTTTTAAAGACAGCGATGGTCACTTATGGGCAGGCACTTTCGACAATGGCTTGGATGTATATTACAATAAAAAAAATGAATTCAATTTTGATAAGAAACTAAATGCGTTGACACGTGGGGAGTTCATTAATACCATTGCATGGAACGAGGATCACAACGAACTGTTATTCGGAACACGAACCCAGGGCCTGTTAAGCAGCAGAAGAGGGCACAATACAGCGATAAATAAACACCTAAGGTCATTGAACATTCTCGATGTTTTATCAGTCATTTTGGACTCCGAGCAAAAAATATGGATAGGTGGATTCGATAAACTGGTTATTTATGACCAGAAACAAGAGAGCTTACTACTCCCTGAAGAATATCTGAATCTAAAACATATTGAACATATTTCAGAAAAGGATGGATGTATATACCTGGTAACGGCCTCTGGCATCTACAAATATTCCCTAACCGGTCAACTGATCGATCCCATATTGGAAGGTATTATTGGGGGCAATCAGATATTGCATGATGACGAAATATCCTATTTCTGTTCAGAAAACAGCGGATTATTCACCTTCGAAAGAAGCTCCGGGAAAGTTGAACACTTAGGTTTACATAAGGATGGACAGCCATTCAATTGGGAAGGAGCTGTCTGTATGAAAAAGGAGTCAGATTCGATTTTATGGATAGGCACTCTTTCCTGGGGATTGATCAAAGTGAATTTGCATACACTCAATTGTGAGAATTATCTGATTGAAGATGGATTACCTGGCAATGATGTTACAGCTATAGAGATCGACGGAATGGGTAGAATGTGGCTGAGCACTTCAGACGGAATTTCCTGTATGTATAATCCCGGCCAGTTTAATAACTTCTCCTCCACTGAAGATATCGGCAATTACCAGTTTCACCGGCGCTCTGCTTTTATGGATCAACAGGGCAATATCTATTTTGGTGGGAACAAGGGCCTTACTTATTTTGATCCATTGAAAGTGCAATTGCATGAGAGGTTAGATAAAAAGATTCTATTTCAAGAGCTCACTGTAAATGATTCCAAAGTAGTGATAGGAGATGAAACATGGGTTTTGCATAAAACACTGCCATTTTCGCATGAACTGGTGTTTACACATCGGGTGACTAACTTTTCCATTGACTACTCAGCCATAGAATTTTATGCGCATGATCAGATTTCCTATGCTCATATGTTAAAAGGTTGGGATGACAGGTGGCAACTTCCGAGCAAATCAAAACATGTGAACTACTCCAACCTGCCACCGGGCAGTTACACTTTAATGGTAAAAGCAAGAAGAAGTTCAGGCGAGTGGTCTGACACATCCTCAATGAAAATTACTGTAAAGCCTTCACCCTGGAAAACGTGGTGGGCATTCACAGCCTACATTCTTGCTTTTATTTCCATTGTGTATCTGATATTTTCTATGCGTTTCCGCAATAAAATGATTGAGTCCAATTTAGAAATTGAACATCGGGAACGTGCTCGGGAACGTGAGGTAAATGAAATGAAACTTCGGTTCTTTACCAACATTTCACATGAGTTCAGAACCCCGCTATCAGTGATCAACAGTGTGGCATACCTGATTTCGAAGAATGTGGAATTTGAAGGATATGCCAAAGAGCTGTTTAACAGTCTGAATCTGAATGTGGATCGGTTGATCAGGTTGATTAACCAGCTCCTCACCTTCCGAGAACTGGAAAGTGATACCCTTAGTTTAACCATTCGTCCGGAGAGAATTGATAAACTCATTGAACAGACCTGTAACAGTCTTGGCAGCCATGCGCATGTTAAAAAGATTACGCTATTAAACAGTTATTCAACTCCCGTCCACGAGATATTATGTGATGTTGATAAGGTCGAAAAGATACTATCGAACCTGATATCCAACGCCATTAAGTATACCTCAGAGAGCGGATCGATCTCTGTCAAGGGCAAGATCCGCTCCAAGGAAGATACCCTTAAGCTATATGTCAAACTACATAAGCGGACTTTCCCGGTATCCGAATCCGGATACCTTGAATTAACTGTAAAGGATAACGGGCGTGGGATTAAGAAAAAAGATATGGATACGGTCTTTAAACGCTACTCGAAAACCGGTACATCCACTAAGAAAGCCGATTATTCAAGATCAGGGATTGGATTGAACTTCGTAAAACGCCTGGTACAAGTTCACAAAGGGGATATCAGGGTGAAAAGCACCTATAAGCAGGGATCTGAGTTCAGTTTTATTTTACCCCTCAGCGAAGAGATCTATACAGAAGAACGGAAGATAAGTTCCACAGTAATTGACCCTAAAAAACAAATAAATGGGCTGCTTGGCCCCGTAAAAGTGATACCCGTTGAAATTGAGAAGAGTGGACAAGCACCTAAATACAAGATTGCCATCATTGAAGACGATAAGGATATGTGCAATGTATTGGTAAATACGTTGTCAACCCTCTATACAGTTTGTTATGCGCATGATGGAGAATCTGGCCTGGAAAAAATCAGGAAAGAAAAACCTGATCTGGTCATCAGTGATGTCAAGATGCCTGGTATGAATGGTATCGCCCTTTGTCAGGAAATTAAACGAGATGAGTTTCTAAACCATATCATTGTAATTCTGCTATCTGCGAAAAGCGAAATAGCTGACCAGATTGATGGAATCAGCAAAGGAGCCGATCTCTACATTCCAAAACCCTTTAGCCTGGATTACCTGTTAACTGTGATCAGCAGCCAGATCCGGATCAGGGATAAAATTCACAACTCCTATCTGAAGGGGAAGATCCCTGAACTAAATGAAACCGAAGCAAACCGGGAGGTCATTCAATTTCTTTCCAGATTCAACACCATACTTGAAAAAGAGGTTTCCAATATCGACCTCTCAGTGGACATGCTTTCCGAAAAGATGAACATGGGACGCTCCAGTTTCTACAAGAAATTCACAACGATTACCAACACCTCCCCCAACATCTATATCACAAAATACAAGCTCAACAGGTCTGAACAACTACTACGTGAATTACAGTATTCCATTTCTGAAGTCAGTGATATGACTGGTTTCAGAAGTGCTTCCTATTTCACTACCATGTTTAAAAAGGAGAAAGGGATCACCCCCAGAGAATTCATAAAGAAGATCAAAGTGTAAGAAGATCCATGCATCGCTTCCGCAGGTCATCGAGGCGGTCAGTTGAACTAGGATCCTCCGAAAGATCATTCATCTGAAGTGGATCTTCAATGATGTTATATAATTCTTCTGAACCTGCCCCTTCCCGGTCGATGTAGTGTATATAAGACCATTCCCGGGACCGGATCCCTTCTGTACGCTCAATGTGTTCATAATCCTTGTAGTGTCTGTAATGGTGCTCGTACAGAAAATCCTCACGGAAGGGCTTATCCGGTTCTTTCAGTAAGGGCAGAAGGCTCTTTCCCTCCATATAATCAGGAACCTCAAGCCCGGCAAGTTCCAGCATGGTGGGTGCCAGGTCGATGTTCAGTACCATTTCAGCCGATCTTACTCCTTGGCTGGTATTCCTGGGATCATAGATAAATCCGGGTACACGAAGCGATTCCTCGTACATCAGCCATTTTCCTTGGAAGCCGTGCTCATCCAGAAAATGACCGTTGTCCGAATAGAAAATGACTACGGTGTTTTGATCCAGCCCTCTGTGCTTCAGTTCATTCATTATCAGACCCACGGAATGGTCCATACCACTGATCAGCCTGTAATACTGCCTCATCCGCCGATGAAGGGATCCGTCTATATCATGGGCACTCCTGAGCCTCTCCAGCTCCCGGATCCCGTTAAGCGAACGTTTAATGAATTCAGGTCTGCCCATGGCATCTTCCACATCCACTGAAGCGGCCACCGGCAGGGTCATTCCTTCATACAGATCCCGGAAGGGCTCATCGTAATCGCTCCAGGGACCATGGGGAGTTTTATAGCTGATGGAGAGGCAAAAGGGTTTCTCCTGATCACGCTGATCCAGGAAGTTACTGACTTTCAAGGGCATGACATAGGTTTCCTGATGTACAGGATCCTTCATATTGGCCTTTCCCGTACGGATCTCCTCTCCCTGTTTGCCGCGGGCATCGGGCGGACAGTCACAGAAGAACTGGTGTTTTTCTGAAGTACCGTTGTTTTGCACAAAATTACAGGTACGTTCATGCCAGTAATTGCTCTGGCCCATGCTTCCGGCCCAGAAATCAAACAGATCCGCTGCCTTCATGAAATAACTCGTATCTGTTTCTTTGGTACCCCATTTCCCGATAAAACCCGTGTAGTACCCACCATTCTTCAGATGATAGGGGTATGTAGTTTCCAGATCGATGGTTGTGAAAAAATCACGCACTCCGTGACTGTGAGCATACTGACCTGTTAATGCACTGGCACGGCTTACGCAGCAGATCGAAGTGGTCACGAATGCGTTGTCGAAATAAGTTCCCTGAGCGGCCAGCGCATCCAGTGTGGGCGTCTGGATCACCGGATTCCCCGCATAACCCAGTGCATCCCAGCGCTGATCATCTGTATAAATAAACAGGATATTGACTGGCTCAGGCCTGTCACAGGAAAGACACAGGGGTATGACAAAAAACAGATATATTAAGGCCCTGTGCATAACCTATTTCACGTAGAAAGCTTTTTTAACTTCAACGGGTATCAGTTCCTCCAGTACCTCATCCTCATGAAATAGTGACAATTCGTACCTGGTTCCTACACCATTGGCCATCACAGTGACCGTATGTGTTCCAGGTTCCAGCCCTTCCTTTGAAATGTGGCATTCTTGAGCAAATACTTCTTCCTCCATAGTTTCACCATCAAGCAGTATGGTAAACGAATCGGGTGAAATTCCAACAGTGGTCCACTCCAGGTGCACATCAGTTTCAGTGGAATCAGCCACATGTACAGCCAGCAAGGTCACCACATCTGCCTCCCCCCGGTATATATCCATAAGGGCCCGGGTCAGGTTCAGGTAGTAATAGCCCCATCCCCCCTGATCTCCTCTGAATCCGGGAGCTGTCAGAGACACCGGTTCCAGATCATCGCTCAGCTCTACCGAATAGGAATCCACATAAATATTCTTGTCCGGTCCATATCCGTGTCCTTCACTTTGGCCTGTATACTCATTGAACTGGTGTAACATCACAATACGAGGCCTGTGCTCCAGAGCGGTTTGAAAAGACTCCAGGTAGGTCCACCCTCCTCTTCTGCCATAGGCTTCCGGGGCTGTCCATCCATGTTCTGCAAAGAATGCCGGAGTTACAGTAGTGGATTCTGCCTTTCCATCCCTGTAGGTGACCATCGGACTCAGGGATCCGTCCATCCAGCTCCAGTGTCCCAGCTCATGATGACGGGTGGTCTGATTCTGGGAAGACATCCATCGGACCGTAAAATGGGTATCGTCCACTGGTCCCTGTTGCTGCCTGAAACGATCTATCTCCTCCTTGGTCCATGCCATGGTCTGTTTAAAAAAAGGTATGCGGAAAGAGGTTTCTGTACGGCCCTCTTTATGGGCCAGGACCCCAGTATCCAGGATAATGATCAGTGGTTTCCCCTCATAGATCTGCCACAGTCCTTTAAATCGCGGATTGCGGATGTAATCCTGGTAGATCCAATCCAGCTGCTCATTAAGAGCCTGCATGGTGGCCGGAGGACCATTAGTCAGACCGGGCATCAAAGCTACTTTAGGTACGGGCAATCCTTCATCACGCATATCGGCCAATACTTCCAGGAACATTTGCGTGCAGTGGAGGATTTGATCTGAAAAGGTACTCCTTTCCGACCAGTGATTTTTACCCCAGATATGGTTGGACCAGTCAGGTATGATAAAGTCCACCCCGAGGTCCATAAACCAGAGGATATGCTGCCGGGTTACATCCGGATTGGTCGATTCGTACAGACCCATTACCGGTATGGCCTGGGCTGAGGTCCATTTCCTGCCGGGTACGAACCAGGGTTCCCACTGCATTCCAAAAAGGGTCTCCTCCTTTGGTTTCTCCTCAAATTCACGATGTTTTACTTGGACTACTAAGGTATTGGACCGGATCCCTTCTTCCGGCATAAAGGTCCCGGCTTGGAGTAGCGTGTAATCATCGAGTCCCATCCAATCCTCTCTATCTGCAGGTAAAGCTATTACCTGGATTACTGCCGGGCCCGGATTGGGGAGTGGCAACAGGAATGCAGCTCTACCGTTGCTGTCTGCAAATTCATGGGATCCCCATCTTTTGCCATTTACAAAAGGTAGCAGCACCGTGGGTTCGTTCATTTCCTCTGGTCTGATCACCCCATCCACCCTGATACTCTTCCCTATTTCCACACTCTCTTCGCTCACTTCGATGAATATGGGATGGTCTGACGAAGATCTTTGACACGCAAATAGTATCCACCCAAATAGGAAAAGAACTGTTGATTTCTGAATAAAAAGGATGTTCTTCATATTACATATGCATTGAAACAAAAGAGGTTCGCCAGATGCCAGCGAACCCCTTTCAAACTAAATGCTCGTTCTAAAAAATCCGTCTGTCCTACTTCGCAATCATCAGCTTCTGGGTTTCTGACTGGTTTCCAGCCTTGATGGTGCAGAAGTACAGACCCTGGCTCAGATCTCCCCTCTCCAGGTTCACGGTGTGGGTACCAGCAGACCTGAATTCATTCATCACGCGCCTGACTTCCTGTCCAACTGAGTTATGGATAGCAATCCTCACATCGGCCGGAGCGTCAAGTGTGAATTGGATCATGGCAGAAGATGACATGGGATTGGGATAGATCTTGGAAAATCCATCAGCTTTCATTTCTGGTCCAACTCCTATATTGCCCCACTTCTCAGTATTTCCTGCCTTCATATGAGCGAAAATATCATCCTTATGCTGTTCCCAGATCGCCTTCTTCTCAGGGAACCAGTTCAGGTCACCGAGAGGAAGGTTTGCGACAGAACCTGTAAGCGTGGATACTTCAGTATAGGTACCATCAAACAGAGGCCATGTATCATTGAGGGAAACATCGCCATCCGGATCCCAGTGCCACTGAGCCCATTCAGCTATTGGAGGCCAATCCGCTGGTGATCTGCCCAGAGCATGGATGAAGTTTGCAGGTTTCGCCCATGCAAGCAGACTGTCAGACATAGCATAGATCAAAGGATCGTTAAATTGCGGATCCAGATCGTAGACATAATTTCCATATTTCCAATGTGGGAAATCTGTATTTACGTTATTCGCATGATTGAAGAGGTGCCCTTCCCTGGAAGCAGCAAATGCCTCGGCCGGATCCGCTCCAAAATATGCAGGAGTGCTCCCGTCCCATATAAAAGGATGCAGGTTCACGTGATGAAGGGAATCTGCAGCATATGCATTCATTTCAGCAATCAGGTCGTAAAAACCCTGGTCTCTGTACATGTTATTGTACTGAATATACTGGATACGCGTTGAAGGTAGTACCTCACCCGCAATAGTATCGGCATAGATCAGCATGGGCTTGGGCATAGCTATATCTCCTCCAGGCATGGGTTGCCAGTGGTAACCATAAGCTCCGGATTGGAAATCAAACAAGAGATTGTTGGTCAAATAATACTCATTCTCAAAGATCGACCAGTCTATCTGGCTTTTGGAACGGACGAAAGTGTTGTGGTTGATCTGAAGAAAATTGGTTACATGCGCACCAAAATCTGCACTCAGCCAATTCATGCCCATGTCAATGAATGTATTGTTCTCAAACACAACGCTGTCAGCCCCCGAATTAGCAGCACCAACTGCAATAATAAAGGCGTGCCCATCATTTGCACCTGCCATATGTCCGTGGCGGGCAGCAATATTATTGGTAAAAGTCAGATCGTTGTCTCCACCAGTCATCTCCAAACAACTCCAATGTCCAAGCGGATCAATCACACAATTATCAATCACCACAGAGCTCCCTGAATCACTCTGAACTAAAAAAGTCCGCCCAATTTGTCCTGTCAGGTCAGCATTCATAAAATAGATGTTCTTCAGGGTAATATCCCCTTTGGCAGCAAACATAGATGCGAAGGGGGTGAGGTCAGCTGCCTGCCCGGTCTGAAGCGTCGTAGGTACAGTCCCGTTATCCAGGGCTTCACCTATGATCTGCAGGTGGTAATCCACATTTTCAATAATGGCATCCAGGCCATACCATTGTCCGGCCTGTAATTGATAGATCTTGTCGCCCCCGTTAGCAGCAATGGCAGCATTTAGGGTCCCGAGTCCCGGATCAACTACCAGGATGTCCTGTGCAATAGAAGTGCTGCCAATAAACATCCCTATGAACAACATAATAATAGCGTTAAATTTTCTCATTTCTTATAATTTTTGGTTTAAATAATAAATTGTTATTCAACACAATAATCTCATTTTAATGTTAGTTTGAACTAGAATCCTCCTTTCTATTTTTTAGTAATAGAGTTGTATTAGTGTTCAGTATAAGTAAAATTAGAACTTGTAACGAAGTCCCAGGTCAACCGTCCAGCCATATGCTTCCTGGTAGGTATACCGCGGGTCTCCCCTTAAACGGGAAACTTCTGTAAAATTTGAAAGATTGGCAAAGTTACCGATCACCTGCAATTGCCCGGGAATCTTAAAAGGTATATCATAGGTCATCTGCAGGTCCAGTCGGTAAAACTTCTCTTTCAATCCATCCAGTTCATCCACCATATAATTCTTTGAGGTGTAGATCTCTCCGTTGTACTGGAAAGAAAGCCAGGTATTGAATCCCTTGTAGTTGAATCCCAGGGATACATTGGTAATATGTGCGGGCTGGAAAAGCATGGGGCCGGCAGTCACAGAATCAAACCTGACCGGCACAGGGCGACCTCCCTCCGGAGGAACAACGTTTTCAATCCATGTCAGGGGATATTTGGTATCCGATTGGGTATAGGTATAATTCAGACTCAGGGTAAAATATTTCAGGGGAGCGGGCAGATACCAGAAAGAGGTTTGCCACTCAAATTCAATGCCTCTTAAGTCAACCTCATAAGGATGGTTTTCCCAGGCGCTGACTTGCACAACATCATTGTCCGAGAAAGGATATACAGGCTCATCCCCCCTGATCCGCGTGTATGCGCGGTGCCAGATCTTATCCTCCACCGTTTTATAAAAACCGCTCACCGACAGAAGACCTATCTTGTTGGTATGGAAAGTTGCCTGAACATCATAATTGGTCCACAGCTCCGCTCTTAGTTCAGGGTTCTGACTATGGACCTGGAAGGGAGGTACCGGTTTAATATAGATATTGGGAGAGATGGTATTGAAATCGGGCCGGCTGATGGTCTGTGTATAGGCCGCATGGATATAAAAAAACTTGCTTGGTTTGACCCTCAGGTGAACCATGGGCAGGAAGAAATCATCTGCCCGGGTGGCTGTAGTATCCTTTCCTACAAGAGGATACTGAATGGATTGGGTGTAGAGAGGTTCCATGGCTTCAAAACCATCCATGGTTGCATCGGTCTGCTCATACCTGAAACCAGGCATAAACATGACCCACCTGCCGATGTTGAATTCCCCCATCAGGTAGCCGGCATAATAATTCTCCGTGATCTTCTGGTCATTGATCATACAGGATTCAAGGGCTTGCCTGTATCCCAGCAGGCTGACGTCTCCTACTATCTCCAGCACAGCGGCCTCACCGAGCTGAAACACCGAATCAGAAAAACTCTCCCACCAGTCACTGGTGGCATTCAGCTTATCGAAATCAAACCAGAGTCCGTAATCATACTCTCCCCCCAGGAAATCAGTCACTAAATGATCTTCGAAACCTTCAAGGGTGTGATTTTGAAATTCATCTGCACTTCTTTGAGACATGACCAGCCAGGGCATGGCCTCATACCAGAACCGGGCCTGAAAGGGGTGCTGACTCTGCACTCCTGCCAGTGCATCAAAATACCTGTTCTTCTGCCGGTATTTACCCCCGAATTTCGCCGTACCAGCGACAAGATCTCCAAAAGCAAAAGGTATCTCAAAGTCCAGGTAGGCAGTCAGGTTCTTATCGCCCTTTTGTACATCGGTTTTATTAAAGCCTTGTTTGATTGTATTATGCAGGGAATCAACATGATCCGTATAATAGGGTATCAGTTCAGAAGGATACAACTTTCGGTGTTCCTCGGTGGTAAAATCATCTGAAGAAGCTTCAGCAAAACCGAATTGCCATGACCTGGAATCCGGATTATTCCCATTGGTCTGTGAATAAACCACTCCGTAATCAATTTCCATATTCAGGAAATTCAGGTTGGTCTGACCACTCAGGGCCGTATGTATCATATCAGACTCATTGAGGGGATTATGGGCCATGCTGTAGCCTACACTGCCCCTTCCAGTGTGACCGTAATTCTTTGATTGACTCATTTGGTCAACGTTCGTATGAGAATAGAGACCGTACAGTTTCAATCTGGTGGAGGAACCCAGCTTGTAATCCAGCGATAAAGTAGCCGATCGCCGGTAATTGGTCCGGTTGATAATGTTCAGGCTGGAGCCGTTCAAATAAACATCCACCGAATCACCGATAAGTCCGTAACTGGCGCTCATGGTTTGAGTGCTGCGGTTGACCCGTTCTGCACTGACCGATAAGAATACGCCCAGCTTGTTATCCAGAAACCTGTTACTGATCTCTCCCAGGAATTTGTAGTTCCCGAAATAACTGTTCAGGTTGTTGTAGCCGCCCTGGGCCATTATATTATAGTGCAGTCCTTCAGGCGTTTCCTGGAGTGTAAGGTTGACCGTTCCTCCCACTGAATTAGCTTCCATATCCGGTGTCAGGGATTTGTAAACCTCCACACCCTGAAGGACATACTGGGAGATCCCGCTGATATTTGTTCCCCGTGTGGTGCCACTCGAAGCAGGGAGATTAATACCTTCCAGTGTAACATTTGTATAACGGGGTTCCAATCCGCGTATTACAATCTGGGAACCTTCCCCTCCTGAACGCAAAACGGAAACCCCCGGAAGCCTTCCTATGGCCTCAACCGCATTGGCATCCGGGTTTTCCTGCAGGCGGTCAGGGGAAACCACATTCACTAAGGTGCTTGAGTTGATCTGCTGGTTACGGGCCCCGATCTGTCCTCTGGCCTGCATGGTAATAACCACTTCATCCAGGGAGGTAATATCCGATTCAAGTCGAATATTAATGGTCCGTTGGTTGCCAACGGTTATTTCCTGATCAGTAAATCCCAGGAAAGAGTATACCAGGACGGCATCTTCACTGGGGGCCATGATGCTGTATTCACCATTCAGCTCAGTAATGGTTCCTGTTGATGTTCCCTTAACCAGAACGGTTGCACCAGGCAGGGATTCACCAGTTTTTCCATCTGTGATCTTTCCCATTACTCTTACTCTTCCCTGCTGGGCTGAAAGGCTGATTGTCATTAACACAAGTAGAATTCCCCAGAAGCTCCTTAGTCTTCCCATGATTGTCAGTTTAGTTTCAGTTGTGAGTTTCACCAGCAATACATAAAAATAGATGAAATTTTATCGCATGTCAATATCATATCTGACAAGCTATTTGAGCTATTTGAGCTTTTTGATGGTATTTACGATAAAGCTCCATACACATAATACATCAGAAAAGTCACAACATATCCAGTGACCAATGTATGCCATATCGAGAGTCCACAGTTACAGAACTGTCCAAGAAACTTTAAAAATCGTCCACTCAAGGGGAGCTTTCATTTCTCATGAAAGAAATGGACCATTGATAAATTTACAGGACAATCCTTGAAGTAAATCGGTCCGCCCTTTCATCAGAAGCCCTCCAGGTACTACAATCTCATGAGAGACATTGATTTGGACAATTTCATGAACTTGCCGGACAATTACAAACATTTTGTGTATCCATTGTGTGTACTTTTATATGCAATGTGAACAACCAGATATGAAAAGAGTATTTGCCTATATCACCCTGCTTAGCCTAGTTGCATGCCACTCTGTAATAAAGGATCCCGTAACAGATGAATCCTCATCCAACAGGTATGAGATCACCAGAAAATATGTTTCACCGGTTCGGATCCTTTGGAAATCGGAAGAGGGGATCGAAAATGAGGTGTTTCTCCTGGAACCCGGAAACGGTCAGGCCGATCTGGTAGGATCCAAGCTATGTACGATAGAAGGAAACGCCGAAAATCCTCCCTCTGTTTTGCTGGATTTTGGACAAGAACTGCACGGAGGTCTTGAGATCGTGACAGGCGCGTTTGCGGATCAAAAACCCATCAGAGTGCAAATTACACTGGGTGAATCTGCTACCGAGGCCATGAGCCAGGTGAACAGTTCAAGCGCTACCAATGATCATGCCATGAGAGATTTCACTCTCCCTCTCCCCTGGTTGGGAAAAATTGAGGTAGGCAATTCCGGATTCAGGTTTGCCAGGATTACCCTTTTGGATGAGGACCGTACACTACTTCTTAAGGAGGTTAGGGCCATATCGATTTACAGGGATATACCCTGGGTAGGATCTTTTCACTCCAGTGATGAAAGACTGAACGAAATCTGGAAAGTGGGTGCCCGTACAGTCCATCTGAACATGCAGGAGTTCCTTTGGGATGGGATCAAACGGGACAGGCTGGTCTGGGTAGGAGACCTGCATCCCGAGGTAATGACTATTTTGTCGGTATTCGGTTACAACGAGGTGGTTCCGAAGAGCCTGGACCTGATCAGCCGGATCACTGAACTGCCTGCCTGGATGAATGGCATATCCTCCTATAGTATGTGGTGGATCCTGATTCAATACCAGTGGTATATGAACATCGGTAATATGGAATACCTGGAGGGGCACAAGCAATACCTCTTTGATTTGCTGGATGTACTTCAATCCAGGATCGCACCTTACGGAAAGGAAGAGCTGGATGGTAACCGGTTCCTGGATTGGCCCACCAGTCCCAATCCACAGGCCATACATGCAGGTTTACAATCCATGATGGTGATGACCTTTCAAGCAGGTGCAGAGATAGCCAGAATCCTGGATCATCCCCAACTGGCTGCTGAGTATGAAGAAACAGTCAGCTTGCTACTTAAACACATCCCCGATCCCGATGGAAACAAATCCGGAGGAGCTCTGATGGCTCTGTCGGGACTTGCTGACCCCCTGGAAGTGAACAGAGTCCTGCTTGCTGTAGATCCCCTGTCAGGAATATCCACTTTTTATGGTTACTATGTTTTGCAGGCCAGGGCGCTAGCCGGCGATTACACGGGAGCTTTGGCGGTCATCCGCAAATACTGGGGTGCCATGCTGGACCTGGGAGCAACTACGTTTTGGGAGGACTTCAACCTGGATTGGGCAAAGAATGCAGGACGGATCGATGAACTCCCGGTATCCGGTAAAGACAACATTCACGCCGATTTTGGCGATTATTGTTATGTGGGGCTCCGTCACAGCCTTTGCCATGGCTGGGCCAGCGGACCCACTGCCTGGCTGTCAGAACATGTACTGGGTATAAAAGTGATTGAACCCGGCTGCAAAATGGTGAAAATTGAGCCAAATTTGGGCGATCTTGAGTGGGTGGAAGGGACTTACCCAACCCCTATGGGACCCATAAAGGTCAGGCATGAAAAACAAGCCGACGGATCAGTTGCATCGGAGATAGACCTTCCCGACGGAGTTACACTGGCCAAATAGAAGCCTATTTTCCCTATTTACTTTCACCCGATAAAACAGGTTTCAAGGTTTTCAGATGTGCCAGTAATTGTGCAGTCATGATAGATTGGATTTCTTTTGGGTTACTGGCACCATAAAGATCATTCCACTCGTACGGATCCTTCTCCAGGTCATATAATTCACCCCCAATAATATCTTCATTCGTGTAAGTACTTGTATCGGATTTTCGTCTCATCCTAAGTATGAGCTTATAATCGGCAGTCCTCCACATAAACGCTGCCTCGTTTTCCCGTTCATGAAGAGCACAGAAGCTGGCTTTCCTCCATTTTGAATCTTCCAACAGATCAAATCCCACTGCATCTTCAGGAATTTGCAATCCTGCTGCCTTTAACAGGGTGGGATACACATCAACCAGCTCAGCCGGACGCTCATCCACCCTCTTCCTGAGTGCTTTGGGCAACGCTGAACCGGAAAGAATAACAGGTACGCGTACACTGGATTCATAGAGACAATACTTATTGAACCGGTAATAGCGCTCCCCAAGCATTTCACCGTGGTCCGAAACATACACAATCAGGGCGTGCTCCAGCAAACCCTTCTCCTCTAAAGCCTCCAGAGCCCTTCCAAACATATCATCGATCCAGGTACAATTGGCATAGTAGCGCATGGTCATCTCTTTCCATTGCTGTCTGGTGGCGTCTTTCCAGAAATTCACATACAACTCCCGCCGGTTGATATCACTGGCATGGGGAGAAAGATCTGTATCCCAGAGAGGTTGTTTCGCATGTTCGATCTGTTCCAGATCATAGTGATCTTCATAGCCTTCAGGCACATTGTGCCCGGCATGGGGTTTCATGAAAGAGAGATACAGGAACAAAGGCCGGTCATCTTCCCTCGTTTCAATATAGTTCAGGCACTGTTCAGTGATCCATCCGTCCCGGTGGGATTCTTCGGGGATTCCGCTGGTGCGTCCCAGATATCCCATGGGATCTTCCTCCCCGGGGCCATATCCTGCGGTCTCTTCGTCATAAGCTCTTTTTTTATCAGGGTCCCTGTCGATCATCATGATGGCCCCTTCCTCCCTGATCTCGCTGCAGTAGCGTGTTTCAAAACCCCTGGTTGAACATGGAACTCCCCAGTGGGTCTTTCCGAATCCAGCAGTCTCATACCCAGCATCTTTGAACAATTGCGCCAGCGGGGTGGAAGGAAGTTCACTGTCGGGGATCCCTGGCTCATTTCTCAGAACACCTATTTGGTTCGGATATAATCCCAGCATCATGGAGTTACGGGATGCTATACACATGGGAGCCTGGCAAACCACCTGGTTATAAAACACCCCATCTCTGGCCAAGCGGTCAAGATGGGGTGTCACTACCATTGGATTCACTATTCCCAGGGCATCCCAGCGATGCTGGTCATCCATCAGGAAGATGATATTGGGCGGCCTCTCCACCTCGTAATTCCTGAAGGAACTACAGGCTGCTGCAGTTATAATCACTACCCATATCGTAAAGAAAACCCGATTCATTGTATATCCATGGAGAACCTAATCACGCCTGACACTCTTCCGGATCTCTGTGGGTGAGGCTCCCAGTTTGATTTTGCATATCCGGCTGAAATAGTAGATAGACTGGAATCCCAGCTCATAGCTGATCTCCTTTACGCTTTTATCTGTATATAATAGCATCTCCTTGGCTCTCAGTATCTTCAAATCCAAGTGATATTGAACGGGTGGGACGCCGGTATACTTCTTGAACATTTTCCTGAAATAGGAATATCCAATGTTGTGTTCTTCCGCAAAGGTCTGGAAATTGAGTTCTGATTCCACATTTTCCCGGATGATGAAACATGCATTCTGAATGATCTTCTCCACTCGCTTGCCACTGAAGTCTTTCTGCTTATCCATGGAGACAATGAATCCAAGCAACTTCATGATCATACCCGCAGCCACCTGTTGGTACCCGGGTTTCTCTTCTGTTACGTAGTTGAAGATCTTGTAGTAGGTGTCTATGATCTCTTCCCTGTAGCCCACTTCCACTACTGCATTTTTTTGGGCAAACCAGGGGCGACCAAACACCTGGTGGGCGATATAGCCAGTGAAGCCCACATAGTGCTCTACCCAGCCGGTACTCTCATTAGGTTTGTACCTGTGCCACTGACCCGGCCTGGTAAACAAAAGGGATCCGGGATTAATCTTATACTTACCGCCTTGGTTTTCACACACTCCTGTTCCATCGGTAATGTAATTGATCTGATACTCGTTAAGTACGCGACCATTTTCATAATTGAAATAATAGCCGGATGGATGGGTATTGGGTGGGTAGATCATTCCTGGCTGGATATCAGCTTTCCCCACACAATTCAGGTAAAGCCCCCAGTCCATGTCTTCCTGTCCGGGATTCACATATTTAAAAAAAGGATCCACAGTTCGTAAACTCTACGAGGTATTATCACGAATCAATGAGTGAAAAATATACAAATTTATCGATATGACAATAAACTATCTGTCTCATTTTGTGCAAATGATTGGTCAAATAATTCATTGATGCCGGATGTAAATTCCTGTACATTTGATCATCACTAATCAATTACCTTAACCTATGTTCGGTATTCTGCTAATTCTCATAGGAAGTATTGGCGCAGCCAGCTTCTATGTACCTTTCAAAAAAGTAAAAGTGTGGTCCTGGGAATCGTACTGGATCATGCAGGGAGTGGCTGCCTGGCTAATCGCCCCATGGGTTTTTGCCCTGTTGACAGTACCCTCAGGAACGCTTATGGATATTCTGCGGGAGTCTCCTTCTTCAGCTAAATGGCTAACCCTGATGTTTGGAGCTTTCTGGGGAGTTGGCAGCCTTACTTTCGGGCTCAGTATCCGGTATATGGGAATTGCTCTGGGTCAGAGTCTGGTACTTGGCCTGGTGGCTGCTCTGGGCACACTGATACCTGCCATAGTAGCGGGTGAACAATTATTTGCTTCCCGGGCAGGCATCCTCACTGTTGTAGGTGTTGCCGTTGCACTTGCCGGAATCGCCATCATTGGATATGCGGGCATCCTGAAAAGCAAAAACCTGTCTGAAGAAGAAAGAAAGGCTGCCGTTAAAGATTTTTCTCTCAAAAAGGGGATACCCATCGCCATTCTCTCGGGGGTAATGAGTGCGGCATTTGCCTATGGATATGCCAGCGGTGAACCCATCGAAGAAGTAGCAGCTAAATACGATACCAATCCCTTATTTGTCAGCAATCCCACCCTCATATTCATCCTCATGGGGGGATTTGTTGTGAACCTGATATACTGTGTTGGACTAAATATTAAAAACGGGACTTATAAGGATTATACTTCAGTTTCCGGAGGAGTGTTCCTAAACAACATAGCTTTTACTTTCCTGGCCGGATTGCTTTGGTTCCTTCAGTTTCATTTTTATGGCATGGGTAAAAGCCAGGTTCCGGAAGCCATGCAAGCATTTTCCTGGAGTATCCTGATGGCGCTGGTGATAGCCATGAGCAACATATGGGGATTGTTCCTGAAGGAGTGGAAAGGAGTATCCAGAAAAACCATTATAGTGCTTCTGATTGGGATCCTGATCCTGATCCTCTCCACATTTGTCATCAACTTAAATTGATATAACCATGTACAAACGAATTGCTTTTAAGATGAAACTCCATCCGGGAGTAGTTGAGGAATATAAAAAAAGACACGATGATCTGTGGCCCGGGCTCCATAAGCTGTTGAAAGATGCCGGAATCTCGGAATACAGCATTTTCTTTGATGAAGAGACCCATATTCTGTTTGCCTTCCAGAAGCAGGAAGGGGACCAGGGATCTCAGGATCTGGGAAAAACAGAGATCGTTCAGAAATGGTGGAAATACATGGCAGATATCATGGAGACCCATCCGGACAATTCTCCGGTCTCCACCCCTCTTGAGGAGGTTTTCTACATGGAATAATTAAGAAATAAACTGTAAATACTTTAATAAATGACTAAATCAGAAGCGATTACAAAGGCATTTGAAACTGCAAAAGAACAATATGCCCAGATTGGGGTGGATGTGGAACGTGCCATGGACCAACTGGATCAATTCCCTATCTCCTTGCATTGCTGGCAGGCCGATGATGTGGGAGGTTTTGAAACCCCCGACTCGGAGCTTTCAGGCGGAGGCATACAAGCGACCGGTAACTATCCGGGCAAAGCCAGGAATATTGAAGAGCACCGCATGGATATAGAGAAATCGATGGATCTGATCCCTGGTAAACAAAGGTTGAACCTGCATGCCATATACGGTGACTTTCAGGGTGAATTTGTGGACCGTGACCAGATCGAACTGAAACATTTTCAGAGCTGGATCGATTGGGCCAGGGGCCTGGGAATTGGGATGGACTTCAACTGCAGCATGTTTTCCCATCCCAAAGCTGCAGATGATCTGACCATCTCGCACAAGGATAAGGAGATCCGCGATTTCTGGATCGAGCATACCAAGAGGTGTCGTGCTATTGGTGCCGAAATGGGGAAACAACTGGGTACCCCTTCCATACACAACATCTGGATCCAGGATGGATCAAAGGACCTTCCTGTTGACCGGTACACCCACCGTGCCATCCTGAAAGAATCGCTGGATGAGATCCTGTCAGAGAATTACTCCACGGATCATCTGAAGGATGCTGTTGAAAGTAAGCTATTCGGAATCGGGCTGGAGGCAATGACTGTGGGAAATTCGGAGTTTTACCTGGGTTATGCTGTAGCGAACCAGATCCTGATCTGCCTGGACAGCGGACATTTCCATCCCACCGAACAGGTTGGGGATAAGATCTCTTCTGCCCTGTTGTTCGTTCCGGAGGTCCTTTTACATGTGACCCGACCCATACGATGGGACAGCGACCATGTGGTGACCATGAATGACGATACTTTGCTGATTGCCCAGGAGATCGTCAGGGCCGGTGCAATGGACCGGGTACATATGGGGCTGGACTTCTTCGATGCCAGCATCAACCGGATCGGAGCATACGTAGTGGGTACAAGGGCTGCACAACAGGCCATGCTGTTTGCACTTCTCGAACCACGGGATATGCTCCTGAAATGGGAAGAAAGCAAACAGTTCTTCGAACGGTTGGCCATGCTTGAGTTGCTTAAGACCAAACCTTTCGGCGCTGTCTGGGATTACTATTGCCTGAAAAACGATGTACCTGTAGCCCAGGATTTCATCACCGAAATCCAACAATACGAAAAAGAGGTGCTGAGCAAAAGATCATAAGTAGTAGTTCTTTATTATAGTAGTTTTTAGTTTAAAGAAGACAGCGGCATGGTATTGATCAACGCCGCTGTTTTTCATGAAAAAACATGAATGATGAGTAAAGAGGTGATATTGATCTTTGACATTGGAAAAACCAATAAAAAGATCCTGTTGTTTGACCGTGATTTGAGCATTCTGCACGAAGAGGAGACGATCTTCGAAGAGATCCCCGATGATGATGGCTTCCTGGGAGATGATATTGAAAAACTGGAGAAGTGGATCTTCCAGGCCTGCAATAGATTCCTGGAGGATGATCAATATGTCGTGAGAGGTATCAACTTTACCACCTACGGTGCCACAGTCATGTTCCTGGATGACCAGGGCAAGCGGCTTACACCGGTATATAATTATCTGAAACCCATGCCTGAAGGTGTTGTTCAACCTCTGTATGAGGCATTTGGAGGAGAAGCTGAATTCTGCAGACGAACAGCATCACCGAATCTCGGCATGCTAAACTCAGGATTTCAGGCACTTTGGCTAAAGGAAAATAAACCCGAGGTATTCGATCGGACAAAAACCATCCTCCATTTTCCTCAATACCTTTCCCATCTTTTCACCGGGGAACCGGCCTCCGAACATACCTCGGTGGGTTGTCATACGGCACTGTGGGATTTCGACAAAATGGCCTATCATCCGTGGACCCTGCAATTGGGGGACACGCTGCCTGAACCTGTTTCCGTAGAAACCACTTTTCCTGCGAAAAAGATCGGGAAAGAGTTCCCGGTGGGAGTAGGGATACATGACAGCTCCTCATCACTGGTGCCCTATTTCATGAATTCCGACGAGCAGTTTATCCTGGTGTCCACTGGTACGTGGTGCATCTCCATGAATCCGTTCAATCCCGAACCCCTCACAGCCGGCCAATTGAAACAGGACTGCCTGGCCTATATGAGCATTCAGCAGAATCCGGTGAAATCTTCCAGGTTGTTTATGGGACGGATACATGATGTGAATGTGAAGCGTTTGACCGATGCTTTCGGAGTTGATGATTCTGCTTATAAAAAAGTGGAGTTAGACGAAAAGCTATTGCGTGAACTCAACCGGAAGAATCAGCGGAAACCTGTTTTCTTTGAGAAGGGTGTGCCACCTGATTACTTAGACAACTCAGTGGATACCGGTCTGTTTAAAGGATTTGAAGAAGCTTACCATCAACTGATCATAGACCTGGTCAACCTCACTGTGGAATCTATCGGACTGATCATCCCTGAAAAAGACAGTACGAAAAATGTATACATCAGTGGAGGATTTGCCAAAAATCCCATATTTTTAAAATTGATGGCCAGCCGATTCCCCGATAAGAAGGTATACACCTCGGAGATTGCCAATGCCACTTCACTGGGCGCAGCCCTTGTATTGTGGAAAGGGTTAGACAAAGATTTCAATCCGGATCTTGACCTGGGACTGAAGAATTGCGAAGGAGACACATCGCTTGTATAGTAGTTACTGGTAGATTATGGAAAAACTGGATACGGTACTGCAACATCCCCGTGACCAGATCACTGAGATCATAAGGAGAATATATCATGCAGGATTAACCACCACCTCAGGTGGCAATATTTCCGTCAAAGACGGGGAAGGGAATATCTGGGTCACCCCCAGCGCCATCGATAAAGGCACACTGCAGAGAAAGGATATTGTTTGTGTAAAATCCGATGGTTCAGTCTCCGGACACCATAAACCCTCGTCAGAGTTCCCTTTTCACAAAGCCATTTACGATGCACGACCGGATATCAAAGCAGTGATCCATGCTCATCCCCCAGCCCTGGTTTCCTTCAGTATTGTCAGGCGGTTGCCCAATATGAATATCATCCCCCAGGCCAAGCATATTTGTGGTCCCATCGGATATGCTCCTTATGCCATACCTGGTGGTGAGGAACTGGGAAAAAAGATTGCTGCTGAATTTAAGAAAGGATTCGATGCAGTGATCATGGAAAATCACGGCACAGTCGTAGGGGGAACCGACCTGAAGGATGCCTTTGTCCGGTTTGAAACCCTGGAGTTCTCAGCCCGGACCATTATCAATGCCAGCACCATCGGGAATCCCTCTTACCTGCATGACAGGCAGATTGATGCTTATGAATCGCAGATCCCGGAGGATCTTCCTGAGATGGAGAGCGTCGTGCATACTGAGAAAGAGCTCTCCATACGCCGAAACATCAGCACACTGGTCAGGCGCTCCTGCGCGCAGGGTTTGATGATCTCCTCCTACGGAACCATTTCTGTGCGCTATAAGGATGACGATTTCCTGATTACTCCCAGGAATGTACCCAGGTGGGAGATGGACCTGGGGGATGTTGTTAAGATCACCGGTGGAAAGCGGGAGCCTGGAAAGCTACCCAGCAGGGCCGTTAGAGTACACCAGCGCATATATCAGGAAAATCCCCATGTGAATTCCATTATTCTTACGCAGCCGCAGCATATTATGGCCTATGGTGTTTCCGGGAATAAGCTGGATGTAAGGACCATCCCTGAAAGCTGGATCTTTCTGCAGGATATTCCCATGGTGGAGTTTGGAGCACAATTTGAAGGAGCAGATGACCTGGCAAACATGTTCACTCCCAATACCCCTGCAGTGATCATAAAGAATGACTCAGTCATCGTAACAGGAGACAAACTCCTGCAGACCTTCGACCGGCTGGAGGTGGCCGAATTCAGTGCCCGGTCACTAATCCTGAGCCATCCCCTGGGAGCCCTGGTTCCCATAAATGAGGATCAGATTGAGGACCTTCGAAAGAAGTTTTTATCTTAGAATAGCATATATTTTAAGATTATGCGAGTATCTCAGATTTCCTATGGCATAGCTTGCATCCTGGGAAGCTTTATATTTTCCTGCATACCTTCAGGGCTTATGGGACCGGTGAAGATCCATGTATAAAAAGTGGTAACCGTAAGGCAATAAGACATGAAAACCCTCAGGAGAATCACTATGCTGTTGCTGATATGTAGCTGGCTGATACCCCTAGTACCATTGTCAGCCCGGGAAATGCTGTGGATCCGGGAAGACACTCTGCATCAGGATATCCATGCAGCTTTCAGGGGATCCTTTACTATCCAGTCCGGTGGGATAACCGAATTCCGCATTTCGGGAGCCTCATGGTACAGAGTCTGGATCGACGGGGAATGGTTCGCCGAAGGACCTGACCGGTATGCCCCGGGTTTTCCCCTTTACCAGGAAAGGAAGATCCAGCTTGGGGAAGGCGATCACGTGATCGCTGTTCATGTTCACAGTGAAGGGGTCGATACACGCATGCTTCAGGGGATCGATCCGTTTCTTTTCTGCCAGGCATCACTGGGTACCCAGGAAATCCAGTTGAATTGGAAAGCCGTAAAGCTGGAGGGATATGCCAACAAGCTGCGCAGGGTAAGCGCACAGTTCGGCTGGCTGGAATGGGTGGATACCCGACAAGTGACAGAGCACTGGCAGCTACCCGGTTACGATGATTCCAGCTGGGGTAAACCCGTGGTGGTTACCCGGCACCTGGGAACCTTCTCCCCCTCACCTGTTTCTGCAGTAGTTAACCGGGAGATCTTGCCTGTATTGACAGGTTCAGGACCTCTGGCCGGATTCTACGGATATGAAAAGGACAATCCTTCTGCCCGTTTTTTCCTGAGGGACCTTACATGCAAAGAGGTGCCGCCACAGGGTACCTGGAGGCGGTATGACCTGGGCAGGGTCAGGCTGGTTTATCCCAAATTCACCCTGGACCTGCCCGAAGGAACAGTGGTTGAATTTGCATTCAGCGAATACCTCCGTCATGGTCGGGTGATGCCGTGGATCAATCTCTCTGTAAGTGATTCCTACAATATGATCCATATGGTGGCCCGTGGCGGGGTGCAGGAGTTCTTTCCCCTGACCCCAAAGGGAGGCAGGTTTGTGGAGGTACACATACTGGCCGATCCGGACAGTATCAGGTTCGTTGAAGAAAAGTTCCTGGAACGTTGTTACCATACAGAACCACAGGGCTCATTTTCCTGTAAAGATTCGCTGCTCAACCGCATCTGGAAATTGGGAGCAGATACTTACATGTCATGTGCAGAGGATGCACTGGTAGACAATCCCACCAGGGAACGGGGACAGTGGATGGGGGATGTGGGGATCGTGGGACTGCAAATAGGGGCAGCTGCATTTTCTGACCTGGGGATCATAAAGAACGGATTGAAGCATTTTGCCCAGTGTGCCCGGGAGGACGGGATGGTGGCTGGACTGGCTCCGGGGAACCTGGGGTATCTTTCCACCTTTGCTTCCCTTTGGACCAATGCCAATCTGTATTACTGGAAGGTGACAGGCGATAAAAGCCTGCTTAATGATCTCTACCCATATGCGGAAAAGAACATGGCAGCCTTTGAGAGCTACAAAACCAACGAAGGTATAGGCCCGGAAGCCGGATGGGCATTTGTGGACTGGGGTTATGTTCCCAATGATGGTGAAACCGATATGGGTTTTAACCTGATCTACCACGATGCCCTCAGGGCCATGGTGGAGTGGTCCGGGGCCATTGGCAAGGATTCCCGCGCCTCTTATTACATCGGACTCGCCAAAGAAATGGAACAGATCATAACCAGGTACTACACACCCTTCCTCCAAAATGAACAGGTGGACTGGGCCTCCATTGGTTACCACAGGACCGTACTGGGAATGCGCAACGGATTTATCCCAGGTGAGTTGAAGATTGAAGCCATTGCATACATTAAACAGCATATGCTGAACTGTTTCCCCAACAACCCGGATGCACCCAGGTTATCCGATCCGGCCGCCAACAATCCGCAGCTGATCACTCCTTACTTCGCTCATTATGCCTTTCCCCTCTTGATCGAAAACGGGGAGATGGATTTTGTGCTGGACCAAATAAAAACCTGCTGGGGCTGGATGCTCGAACAGGGAACCACCACCTGCCTGGAGGTATTTGACCCTCGCTGGTCGCACTGCCACCAGTGGGCCGGATGCCCTACCTGGCAGTTGTCGCGTTATGTACTGGGATTGCATCCTGCCTTTGATAAAGGGGATCATACATTTGACCTGATACTGATCGCGGGTAAGCTTGAAGAGGCATCGGGGAAAGTACCCCTTCCAGACGGACAGACCATTGATGTGCATTGGAAGAGATCGGTTGACCATATGGAATACACCCTGGATACGCCAGTTAAGATCGAAATATGGATGGAGGATCCGTCCAAAACAGGCAGAAGGAAAAAAGTGGTGATCAAGAAATCGAAAACCATCCATATCCCAATTCGATGATAAGTAAACGCTCCTGCCTGCTTCTGACCGTGATATTTGCACTTGCAACCGGAGGATTATCGTCCTGCAAAAGCGTGAAACCTGTTAAACGGCCCAATGTATTGTTCATCTTCCTGGATGATCTGAATGACTGGGCCCTGCACCCACCGGGACATCCAGAAGCCCTTGTACCGAACATTGACAGGCTGGCCGGGACTAGTGTAAGTTTTACCAACGCCCATGTGACGGTCCCGGTATGCGGTCCCTCCAGGAAATGCCTCTATTCCGGGCTGTACCCGCAAACCATCAATGACTATCATTTTACACCATGGGCCGAATCCCCGGCCCTGGCAAACTGTGTCTCACTCCCCAGGCATTTCCGTGATAACGGATACGGAGTTTTTGGTGCGGGCAAACTACTGCATGAGGGTGAAGGAGGAGATTTCTATACAGACTATGGGTATGGCGTGGATTACGGTCCCCATCCATGGAAAGGTGCCGGCATGGCTGAATTTACCCCACACCCTGAACAGTTTGAGCAATGGAAAGAGCTGTTGCCCCACCTGGATATGCACCGGGACCTGAACTATGGCCCACTCTCCAAGGTTCCCGCTTACCCGCCCGATCCGGACGGTGGATATCCCGGGGCCGAAGGCTGGTATTATAAAGACGGGAAACCATTCCGGTATGAAAGTGAGACCAGCCGCGATCCCATGCCGGATGAAATCTGCACTGACTATGCCCTGGAGGTATTGTCGCGGGACCATGGAAAGCCTTTCTTCCTGGCAGTGGGACTGGTCCGGACACACACCCCGCTTTACGCACCTCAGGAATACTTCGATATGTTCCCGCCGGAAAAGATCAATCTTCCTCCCTACAAGCCCGGTGACCGTGAAGATTGTGCATCCCTCCTGCAGAATCGCTGGGAATGGGGATTTACCAAGTTCGAAGCCCTGATTGGTGCGGGCGGGGTACAGGCCTGGAAGGAGTGGGTGCAGGCCTACCTGGCCTGTACGGCCTTCATTGACGACCAGCTGGGCAGGATCCTGGATGCACTGGAAGCAAGTCCTTACAAAGACAACACCATTGTGGTGTTCTCATCGGATCATGGTTACCACATCGGTGAGAAGGACTGCATCCAGAAATGGCACCTGTGGAACGAATCTACAAGGGTACCCCTGATGATACGGGTGCCGGGCATGATGACCGGTGGAAAAACAAGCCGGCAACCGGTTTCTCTGATCGATTTATATCCAACCCTGGTGGATCTCTGCGGATTGCCGGCAGAGCCACATGTTCCCCACGGAGGACCCCGGCTCGGCGGATTTTCCATGCGGCCGATCCTGGATGATCCTTCGGGCAGGTCCTGGGAGGGCCCACCGGTGTGCCTGAGTGCCATACGGGGTCCGCAACAAGGGAGTATCGCAGCCACCGACGAGGATCCGCATTTCTCGGTTTGCTCGGACCGCTACCGGTACACTTTCTGTACAAACGGGGAAGAAGAATTGTATGATCACCTGGAGGATCCCAATGAATGGAAAAACCAGGCGGGAAACCCGGATTATGTCGAGGTAGTCGCACAACTCAGGGCTGAGATGAAAAAGATCCTGGATAGAAGCGGCTACCAACCTGTCCATCCAACCACGATAATACCTTAATCCCGAAACCTGAAAAAGCGAACATCATGAAAACCAGACAGAGCTCCATCCAGTTTTTCATTTTGCCGGTACTTGCTATGATATATATGATATGCTCATGTCAACCAGGAGACCGGGAGGATATCACCTCATCGACGGGGATTTCCCTGGACAGCCTCCGGCAAGATTTTCTTGATCCACCTGATGAGACCAGACCCTGGGTTTACTGGATCAACATGGACGGCCACTTCAACATGGAAGGTATAACCGCCGACCTGGAGTCCATTAAGGAGGCGGGACTTGGCGGTGTGCTGTTCATGGAAGTGGACCTGGGTATTCCCAGGGGGGATGTGAGCTACATGACTCCTGAATGGCAGGATCACATGAGACATGCCATGCAGGAGTGTAAACGCCTGGGGCTCGAGTTTTCGCTGATCGCAGGGCCTGGCTGGACAGGAAGCGGAGGACCCTGGATCTCATCTGAGCAATCGATGCAACACCTGCTTACCTGCAGCGTCAATGTGAAGGGGCCTGCCCGCTTTGACCAGATGCTGCCCGTCCCTGAACTCCAGATATCCAGGTTTCACCTAAATCAGACCCCGGAAACCCTGGAGCAGATCAATAACTGGCTGGAAGATGTGGCGCTGTTTGCGTTTCCCGCATGTGATCCAACCATTAAAGATATTGCTGAAAAAGCGCTGTACAAACGGGATCCCTATACCTCCATGGTGGGAGTCAAACCCTACCTGCTCTCCGAAGCTGATTATCCTTCCCCCAAACCGGGAAAAACCATTGATCCCCAAAAGGTGATCGACCTGACCGGGAAGCTGGACCAAGAAGGAAGGCTCAAGTGGGATGTGCCTCCTGGAGAGTGGACCCTCCTGAGGATGTGCAGCCGTTCCACCGGGGCCATCTCCAGGCCTGCCCCCCTGGCCGGGGTGGGACTGGAAAGCAATAAATTCGAGAAGGCACCTCTCGACCATCACTTTGATACCTATGTGGGGAAACTGATGGAGATCAATGGTATCGAGGACCAGACCACCATCCCGAAAACAGGCTGGAACACCCTCCAGTTCGAAAGCTGGGAGATGAGTTCCCAGAACTGGAGCAAGTTATTCCGGGATGAATTCAGAAAGCGGCGGGGATATGACCTCTGGACCTACCTCCCCGTAATGTCGGGCCGGGTGGTGAACACCCCTGAGCTCTCCGAGAGATTCTTATGGGACCTGAGGCAAACTTCGCAGGACCTGATCATTGAAAACCATGCACAGCACCTGTTGAAAAGGGCACACGAACATGGTTTCCAGCTTCATATCGAGCCCCATGATATGAATCCCACAACCGATATGCTGCTGGCAAGTGTGGGGGATGTACCCATGGCTGAATTCTGGACCAACCATTTCAATTCGGCGTTCAGCTGTCACCAGGCATCCTCCACCGGTCATATCTATAACAAACCGGTGGTTGCTGCCGAGGCGTTTACCTCCTACATGACCTGCTGGACCCGGTATCCTTACATGATGAAGGATCAGGGCGACTGGGCCTTTACCACTGGGATCAACCGTTTTGTATTTGTACAGTTCACCCACAAACCCTGGCAGGAGACGAAACCGGGGATGGCTTTCGGACCCCATGGAATATATTGGGACCGCAACCAGACCTTCTGGCCTTTGGTGAATGGCTATCATGACTATATATCACGTTGTTCCTATTTGCTGAGGCAGGGCGATTTCATGGCTGATATTTGCTACCTCTTACCGGAAGGGGCTCCCAATGTATTTGTACCTCCGCCATCTGCCTGCAAAGGAGACAAATGGACTCCCGACAGGAAGGGTTACAATTTTGACGGATGTCCCCCGGATGCTCTATTGAAGATGGCAGAGGTGGTAAATGGAAAAATCGAGTTTCCGGGAGGTGCTAGCTACCACCTGCTGGTACTGCCCGACATGGCGACCATGACCCCGGAGCTGTTACGGAAAATCGGACAGCTGGTCAGCGAGGGAGCCACCATCGTGGGTTCACCTCCAGTACGATCACCCAGCCTTTCAGGATTTCCGGCTTGTGATCAGGAGATAGAGGAGCTGGTAAGACAAATCTGGGGTGGATCAGAGGTGCCGCAAGCACCCGAAAAACGGGATTACGGTAAAGGTGCCATCTGGTGGGGAGGCCCGCTCTCAGAATCGGATGTGGCCAACTACGACCGGGATCCTTCGAAGGAGATGGAAGCGGAAGAGCTCAACAGCGATTATCCGGAAGGCCTTTTCGGGCATGATGGCACCCGTCCGGGCACCCCGTATCCGGAATATGAAGCCACCGCTGACATCCTCCGGGAGATGGATGTCCCTGAAGATTTCACTGCAGCAGAGGAGCTGCGCTATACCCACCTGACCCGGCCGGATATGGATATCTATTTTGTAGGAAACCGGACCGAAGAGTACGTAAAGAGTGAATGCACCTTCCGTGTTTCCAAAGGTTCTCCCCGGCTATGGGATCCCGTTACAGGTGAGGTCCGTGAACTTCCCGAATATGATCAGGACAGGCAGATCACCCGCATTCCCCTGGAATTTGAAGCCTTTCAGAGTTATTTTGTTGTTTTCAGTGGGAAAAAGAGCCTGAAGGATCAGGGAACTGCCAGGGAAAACTTCCCGCAGCATACCTCACTGATGGAGCTGGGCGGACCCTGGAATGTATCCTTTGATCCCCAATGGGGAGGTCCTGAGGAGGTTGTGTTTGAGCAATTGACAGACTGGTCCGCCAGCGAGGATCCAGGCATCAGGTACTATTCCGGTATTGCTTCGTATCAAAAGGATTTCAAGATCGGTCCCGATCAGCTCCCTGATGAATCTGACCACAAAAAGATCTACCTTTGTCTGGGAAGAGTCAACGACCTGGCCAGGGTGATCCTTAATGGAAAAGATGTTGGAACCGTTTGGACTGCTCCATGGCATGTAGAGGTTTCTGAGACTATTCAGCCTGGCGAAAACCACCTGGAGGTCAGGGTAGCCAACCGTTGGCCCAACCGGCTGATCGGAGATGAATTCATGCCCGATGACGGGGTTTCTAACGGACAGTTCCCCGAGTGGTTGGTGGGGGATGATGAGCGGACCAGTGGTCGTTATACATACACTACCCTGAAGTGTTATACAAAAGAATCATCACTGCTGCCATCCGGATTGCTGGGTCCGGTTGTCATTGAAATCACGAAGTAACCCTATTGAGAAATGGATTTTAAAAATTGGAAAAAGTTGCAGAACGGTTCGGACATCAGGGGTGTAGCATTGGAAGGAATCCCGGGAGAATCTGTTAACCTGCCTCCTGAGGTCGCTACCATACTGGGCAAATCATTTGCAACCTGGCTGGATAGGAACGGAAAAGGATTACGTAAAGTTGCTGTGGGAACCGATTCAAGGATATCGGGACCAAAACTCAAAAAAGCCTTCATGGATGGACTGACCCTATCGGGTGTTGATGTGGTGGATTGTGGATTAGCCTCCACGCCTGCCATGTTCATGACCACCATCGATCCTGGACTTGGAGTGGAAGGGGGCGTAATGCTGACTGCCAGCCACCTGCCTTTTAACCGGAATGGGATGAAGTTTTTTACCGAAAAGGGCGGATTTGATAAAAATAATATCCATGAATTGCTACTAATCGCTGCAAGCGAAGATTTCGTGGAGAAGAGCACACCCGGGACCGTAAAGGAGTTCGATTTCATTACAACATATGCGACACACCTGTCGGATACCATCAGAAAGGGTGTGAGCGATCCCGATAATTTTGCTAAACCCCTTGCCGGTATGAAGATCATTGTGGATGCTGGAAATGGAGCAGGCGGATTCTTTGCAGACCAAGTACTGGTCCCACTGGGTGCTGATATAACAGGCAGCCAGTTCCTGGATCCCGATGGCCGCTTTCCTAACCATGTGCCAAATCCGGAAGATGGTGAGGCCATGGCTTCCATTTGCGATGCTGTGGTCCGTGAAAAAGCAGACCTGGGAATCATTTTCGATACCGATGTGGACCGGGCTGCCCTGGTGGATTCACAGGGGAATGCCATCAACCGGAATGACCTGATCGCCCTGATCGCATCAGTGATCCTGGAAGAACATCCGGGATCAGTGATCGTGACCGATTCTATTACTTCGGCCGGACTGAAAGGGTTTATCCAGGATAATCTGGGCGGTGTACACCACAGGTTCAAAAGGGGCTACAAGAATGTGATCAATGAGTCGCAGCGCCTCAACACTGAGGGTAAAGAGAGCTGGCTTGCTATCGAGACCTCGGGACACGCCGCCCTGAAAGAGAACCATTTCCTGGATGACGGAGCTTACCTGGTGGCCAAACTGTTGATCCAGGCGGCCAGGATGAAACGCCAGGAAAAAACCCTGGGTAGCCTTATTGAAGAGCTTCCCCGCCCAAAGGAAGAAAAAGAATTCAGATTAAAGATCAAAGCGGATGAATTCGGAGCCTATGGCAATCAGGTACTGGAACAACTGGGTACCTTGATTGAAAGTGAACCGGGCTGGACACGCGAGCAACCCAACTATGAAGGGATTCGCGTACAGTGCCAGGGAGAAAGCGAGGATGGCTGGTTCCTGCTCAGGATGTCTCTGCACGACCCGGTGATGCCGCTCAATGTGGAATCCAACTTAAAAGGCGGGGTCGTAACCATAAAGAATCGCCTGGAAAAACTCCTGGGAACCTTCGACCAGTTAAACATAGAAGCCCTGCTGTAATCCCTCCCTAGTAGGCTCCATATTCATAGGCAGCCTCATACATGGCCAGGATGTTTTCCGGGGGGACATCGGCCTGGATGTTGTGAACGTTATTGAAGATATAACCGCCTCCCGGTTTAAATGCTTCCATATTCTTCATTACACTGGATTTCACTTCCCCGGGAGTGGCAAAGGGCAATACATGCTGTGAATCGATCCCACCTCCCCAGAATACCAGGTTTTCTCCAAAGCGCTTCTTCAGAGACGTGGGCTCCATGTCGTATGCCGTGATCTGGACAGGGTTCAGGATATCAATACCATTATCCATCAGGTCCGGTATGTATTCCACTGCAGATCCACAGGTATGGTACCATATTTTCGAATCGGTAAGGGATTTGATATGCTGTACCAGTTTTTTCTGTCTGGGTTTGACTACGGCCCGGTAAAATTCCGGGGGAAAGAGGGGACCGGACTGTCCCGCCAGATCGTCGCCAATCATCACTATGTCGATAATATCACCGATCTCTTTCATAAAGCCAGTGAAGTAATCGAGCCAGAACTTAAGTATTTGGTCGAGCAGGGCTTCACAAAAAGCGGGATTCTCCATCATATCCATAAACCATCTTTCCAGGCCCCGCATGTACCAGCAGACCTCGTAAACCACACCACCGATCCCGGTGGAGACCGCATACGGGGTGTTTTTCTGTATCTGAAGCACCTCGTCCCTGACCCCTTCGAACCGGTCCGGATTACTTCCGTCAGGGAATGGATATGAGGCAACATCTTCAATGGTAGCATCGGCCAGGGGGTGGTGACTGATATCCATATAGAGTTGTTGTTTGTCTGGCATGGACCATACGATCCCGAACTCGTCCTTCAGATCGTTCCAGAGCTCCCCCTTCCGGAAACGCTGCCTGATGGTCCCGTCAAAATCTTTGGGCCCCTTTGCGGTTACATACCTGATATCCACCTTCAATAACTCCAGGACCTCCTCACTTGGCCTTACCAGTTGTTGTACCGGATCCAGCATAACGATCTCCTCTTCTGTTTTCAGGTGTTCAAGCAGCTTCAGGTAGGCCTTTTTATGTATTCCCGACTGGAATCCGCCCAGATCAATGGGTACACGGTCGGGTATCTGAAAATTAAGGGTGGCCAGTACCCTTTCCCTTGAGGTCATCGTTTCTTTCATATTCAAGTGCGTTTATAGCACATAAATTTAGCAGGGTGGACTACTGGGGTCAATGAGGAAAATGCTCATTCTTTTGCATTTTTTGTCAGAGTATCAAATAGTGCAAATTAAAAGCTGTAATGTGCATTTATTTGTATTCCATTTGGATGTATATTTAAGTATTAATCTCAAATGAGAAACTCACTTTTATACCTGTTGCTGTTTATTGCTTTCCCTGTTTTCCTCTTCGGCCAGACTGAAGTATTACAGCATCATCTAAAAGCAGGGGATCAATTGATTCCTGCAGATTATTCAGGTATTCAGATGGGAGGAATGATCGGGCAACTTATGGACTCCTGCATCCTGAACGGAGTGATGGCTATGGATTACGGACTCTATTCCATTCCTTTCAGGGACAAGACCGATCAAGGGGGAATGTTCAGAGGAGAATTCTGGGGGAAATGGTTTACCTCTGCCACATTAGCTGCGGCGTATCAACCCACAAAAGAACATTATGATATCCTGAAGAAGTCGGTTGAGGAGCTAATGGCAACCCAGGAGCCTGACGGGCGCATCAGTAGTTATCCCAGAGATGAGGATTTTTTAAACTGGGACATCTGGGGAAGGAAATATGCCCTGCTGGGACTGGTGGCCTGGTATGACCTGACTGGAGATACCCTTGCCCTGCAAGCTGCCTGCAGGGCCACCGATGAACTCATTTCCATTGCAGGACCTGGAAAGCAGAAGCTGACCGAGACCGGGCTCCGGGTGCTGGGTTCCATGTCATCCACTTCGGTCCTGGAACCGGTCGTACTGGTCTATCTTAGAACTGGAATCAAGAAATACCTGGATTTCGCCGAATACATGGTTTCTTTATGGAGCGAACCCAACGCATACACTGATAAGGGAATGAGGTTAATTGAAGATGCCCTGGCGGGACGACTTCCTGTGAAGGTATCCTCACCCAAGGCGTATGAAGTGATGTCTTGTTTTGAAGGTCTTTGTGAGTTATACAGGGCTACCGGAGAGACCCTCTACCTGGATGCTGCAGTAAAGTACGGTGAGAGTCTCCTGGAAAGGGAGATCATGATCGTGGGATCGGGATCCAGTGCTGAGCTCTGGTGTGACGGAGCGTACAGACAAACCGAGTTGCTTGAACAGCCCATGGAGACATGTGTTACAGCCACCTGGATGAAGTTTTGCTATCAGTTGTTAAGGCTCACCGGGGATCCGAAATGGGCAGATCAGCTGGAAATCTCACTATACAACGCACTGGCAGGTGCCATGAATAGCCGGGGGGACTGGTGGGCCTATTTTTCACCGCTTCAGGGGGAAAGAATGCCCAGTCCCATGCAAGTCCCCCAATGCCAGTCCAGCTGCTGCGTGGCCAATGGTCCCAGGGGACTGTTAGCTACTCCCGGTTGGTCAGTGATGTCTGGCAGGAAAGGACCGGTAATCAATATGTACACGCCTGGAAAATATAAAATCAAAGCACCTGATGGAAATCCGCTGATACTGGAGCTGGAGACCACCTACCCTGTTGGTGAACAGATTGATTTCAGGATTTCGCAAACTGAGGAATCTTATTATACACTGGGGCTTCGCATACCAGCCTGGAGTAAGAAGAGTGTACTCCTTGTCAACGGGGATACCATTCCTGCCCGTTCAGGATCCTATGCACGCATTCAGCGTAAATGGAAAGATGGTGACAGAATCAGATTAAAATTGGATCTGAGGGGCAGGGTGATCCGTTCTCCGGGAAATGTAAACGACCTTGCCATCATGCGTGGCCCCATAGTCTTAGCCCTGGATAACCGGATGGTGGACAAGGCCGACTATAACCTCTGGCTTTATACTCACAACACATCCTGGACTCATTCGGAAGATTTCGGGGGACTGGACTATGTGTTGCCTGAACCTGTTGCCACTGGTTCGGAAGATCTGTTCATCGAACTTACTCCGGTGGATACCCTGCATGGAAAAGTCTGGATGGCTTTTGAAGTACTTTTTCTTTACAAGTACACACACTTCTTTAATCACACCAGGAAAACACTGGTGATGTGCGACTACGTCTCCGCCGGGAACAATTACAGTACCGAGAACCTGTTCAGGGTATGGATCCCGCAACCCCTTTATATGAACCAGATCTTTCCGGAAAATACCTGGAAGATCCTTTACCGGGAGGGCGGTCATCGTCCTGAATTCCCGGATCGAACCAGGATCCCCAGGGCTGAAAACAGCTGGGAGAGAACCGGTTTACAATAGTTTCGCATATGATGCACCACAAGTAGGATTTAAAAGACATTGAAATGAGACTACCAAGATTGAATAGGAAGATTGTATTCACCATACTGACTATTTGTATGGCACTGTTCTCTTTATCAGCACAGGAAACCCTGCAACCTAACTACAGGAACGCTGCTTATGGGAGCCAACATGTCACCCTTGAAAATGAGTTAATACAGTTGAACATGTTCAAACGTGTGGATGGCTGGGGTTGGGGAGAGATCCATACGACATCGGGTAAATACCTTGGGATCCTGGAACATCTTGGGGAGATCATGCTGCGTGATCAGGACATTCCTGTGCGGTGCGTGGCGGAAAGCTTTGAAAGAGCATCGGGTGACCGTGGAGAAAGCCTGGTTTTTCAGGTAAAATCGGTAGTGGCCCGGGATGTATTGAAGAACACCTCCTTTGACAACTGGATGCGGTACACCTTTACTGAACCTCCCCTGGTAGGTGAAGTGACCATTACCATGGCTAAAGATCAACCTGTGATCTATCTGGAATTCCGGTTGAAAGCCACCGGTAACTACTATGCCAGATACATCAGGGGACCCTGGTTGAAAGTGGGGCAAGGCTCCTTTGGCATCGACAAAGAAGATGCGATCCTGCCCGGTGTGGATTGGGCCATTGACAAGGAGTGGACCAGTGGTACCGACTGGTTCAAGGATCCCTGGGCCAAAAAATTTGTACCCCATCCCAATAAGGTGACTATGCCCATGATGGCCATCAGTCATGAAGGCACCTCCATCAGCATCTCCTGGGATCCGCACCAGGTGGCCACGCGATGGTTTAACTACCGTTCCCATGCTCCCCAACCCGTTTTTGCCAGTCCCAACTTCATTGACCGTATGAACAACCAGCTGATGGGCCTGATGGTCCCTGATGCATCTATTGAGGGACACGAGAATGAAGTGTATGCCGAAATTCCTCTTGAATTAAAGATCGATCAGGAAATCCATTTTGATGCGGAAATACGCATTACCGAAGGCAATGGGGTGGATGCCATGGTGGAGTGGGTAAAACAGAACGGCCTCCCCGATCCCGGTGAACCGCGCTGGTCCCTGGAAGAGACCCTTGACCTGATTGCCAATGCATACAATACCAACTTCTGGCATGAGGGAGAAGGATTTGGTATATACCAGCGCAGTACCAGGGCATACCCCAATGTTCCGGCCTTTATGGACAGGTATATCCAGGAGAATAGTAAAACTTTGCTGGCTCAGGAGCTGAAAAAGAAAGTGGAATGGTCAAGAAAACAAATCAGGAAGAAAGAAGGGAAAGATGATGACTCAGAGGTTCTCCGGAAACAGGGAGAGGCGCTACTCCAGCTTCAGCGTGAAGATGGATCCTTCACTTTTGATCCTGAGGGAAGGCACTGGAAGAAAGACGATTTCATGGTGGCCACTTCATTTATTGAATCCATGGGCTTTGCTGGTGATACAGCCCTTGAAATTACCATGTTACCAGCCATTGGGTTGCTTGATGTGGGCAAAAAGAGTGGTGAGGCCAGGTATACAGAAGCTGCCCGCAAAGCTTTCGAATCGTGCATGCACATGACCCGTCCCGAAGCCGGAGACTACTGGGAAACTCCCATCCACGCAGCCAATCTGCTGGCTGCAGGGCATGCAGCCATAGGGTATTACGAAGCCTACCGTCAATTTGGTGAAGAGAAATACAGAGAAAAGGCCATATACTGGATCCGCACCATGCTGGCCTTCACACATCTGTGGGAAACCGATCAGGTACCCATGCTCTATAATACCAAACCGGTACTCAGCTCCAGCGACTGGTACTTTGCCAACTGGGTAAGGGATCATGTGCAGTGGGAAGTGCTGAGGGTCTTCAATGAATCGGCATCACGGGGGATACACTGGGGGGACATTGATCCGGAAATGGATTGGGATCGTTTCCAGCAGGGGGTTACACAGGCTGCCATCCGGTGGATGGTCGATCACAGGGAGGACAACTGGAGGCCTCATAACCTACCTCATACCTACGAAGGGTATAAGAAAGGGAACTTCGATTATACCTATCCGGATACCCATAACAGTACCACAGGGATGTATGGTGGTATGTTTATCATGCCCGATCCCATAGCCGTGAATATTTACTATATACTGGACCGGAATAATACCGCGGAATAGGGTTATTTCAACAACCTGACATCAGCCTTTAGCCCCATGGGATCAGGCTGGCCCAGGTTGATCCATCGTTTGGCCACTTTATTATCCGTCAGTGAATTGGCATAGTTTGCCAGGGTAGTGGTATAGATGATCTGCAGTTGGTTCTCCCCCTGTTTCAGCACACCTGCCGGAATGGGATAGAGATGCCTGCCCCACCACCTCACTCCCAGGTCTGTTCCATTGATCTTCACCTCTGTAATATGTTTCTCCAATCCCAGGTCCAGGAAAGCCCATCCGGTATCGTTTAGCTCACAGGTGGTTTGGTATGACACCTGGCCTGCAAAAGTGGCTATACGTTCATCTTCATGGTTGCCAAATTCAAACAAACGGTCCGTGGTGATCTCAAAAGGTACATTTCTGAAAGGATAGAAATGAAGCTGCCATGTATGGCCGATACTCATGCCTGATTGATCATCCGGAAGATTCAGATCCTTCACTTCCCCCCTGCTCTTATCTTCTAACACAAGGAGGATGGACTCCAACGGCTGCAGCCTGACTCTTATTATCCCTTTGTTCTGACCCGGATAGATAAATCGTTCTCCGGTATGGGGATCCCAGCACCATGCGGTTTTATCTTTGCTGGTAAAGGTGGCTGTAAATGACTGGCCTCTGTGTTCATCCTGGTTGGAAAAGAAATAGATCTCGCTGCTGCCATGCAGATGTTTCAGCAGGTATAGCTTATCATCGGCTGGTTCGATGGTTACTCCGGACTGCAGGGAAAGATCATCAGTTACCCGGGATGCCCATGCAGTCACAGATTCCTGATTTTCGGGGGCCTCCCTGACTTCCACGTTTTCCAGCGAAGAAATTTTACTCATCATGGACTGTACAGTCCGGTCACTTTCCTCTTTTTCAAAATAGGATGGGGATTCGGAAGGCAGATGGTCGATGAAAAGGAACTTCACTCCTTTGTTAGCCAGGTTGTGTATGGCTTCTGCGGTCTCAGGCTGTATGGCCACAGCTCCTGAGACAATGACCAGCTGGTAGGAGGCCGATTCACTTCTCATCTCTCCCCCGGAGGCAGAGGCTCGCCGTAAGACTCCTTCATTGATATAGTCTGCCGCAATACCGGTGCGGCTGAATCCTTCCCACAGGTCATGGTTGTACCAGGGATTCATATAGAAGGGTATACGGTAGAGGCCCCACTGCTTCCAGATATCTGCTTCCGGGGTAAGTATGGCCACATCCACCAAAGGTTCCGAATGCTGGAACAGGGCTGAAAGCCGTGCATTGTAATCGGCCCAGTACCGGAAATAGGGCCACCAGGTATTCTGATCGCTGAAATAGGCTCCGTACCTGACCCATCCGGGGAATCCGGCCTCGGGGGGGGAGTAGTTATACCCATGCAGCACCGAGTGATTGATCCCGCTGATGAAATTAAAATCATCATTCTTCTTGATCATATCCAGGGTGGTCCTGAATACCCCGCGGGTATTTGTCATGGCCTCGCTGCTGACCATATTCATACCTGAAAGGTGGGCTGCCGATGAGGCGTACTTGTTCCAGATCCAGTATCCATGCGACTTGGCATCCCGGGAATAGAGCCAGTTGTTGCTTTCCGGGATATCCACCATCCTGTAGCCATCCAGCATACCCACCAGCCAGGGCATCCCGTATGCCTGGTAGCGGCTCTGCAAGCCATGCTCATTGGCCCAGTCATCAAATGTCTTTGTAAACCTCTCCAGGAAAAGCTCCACCAGGGTCAGATTAAAGTCATAACGGATCCTCTGTATATCTTCATTGAACTGCGGATCATAATGGAGTGTATCGGTGTAACCCTGGTAGGGATGGTAATAGACCAGGGGGATAAAAGGGGTCAGGTCATATCCCCTTCTCTTGAGGAATTCTTCAAAAAAGTCATCGGTGGTATTGGCCCCTGACAGTTCGATGCTGTCACAGAAGAGGGCACGAATATGGTCTCCCAGCTTTCCCCCAAGCACTGCTTCAAGGGCACCGGCCAGCCGGTCCATATAGGCTCTTACATCCCCAGCATCATAATGATCCACCACCGGTCCCCTGGAACCGGGTGCTCCGTGCATCACGGTGCGGTAGGCCTGCTGAAAGGTCCCGATGTAAAGATCATGTTTTCCCTCCGGCACCCGGATCACGATCTTTCCCTCTTCATCCACATCCTCCAGCAGGTTTACCAGGCTGGATGCACCCTGGGCGCCATGGGGAATCATCTGAAGGAAGAACAACCGGGGATCAGGGGCATAAGGATTTTCATAGGTGCCAAAGTTCCTGCCTGGCAGTTGCCAGACTTCCTCCGGTTTTAGCTCTATGGTTCCCGGACCTTCCAATTCCATTTTCCGGATCCCCACCCCCTGCAGGAACTGATCCTCCTCCAGGAACTCCCCGCCGAAAGGCCATCCCGATCCCATGATCAGGTCCACCACCATATTCCGTTGCCTGGCCATTTCTACTGTGGCTTTTACCCGTTCATTCCATTCAGGGCTTAACCATTCATAGCACTGGTATTCGAAAGGCTCCCCGCCATCAGGTTTGGCAATCGGATTAATCTCTACGCCGCCAATGCCGGCAGCTTTCATCACATCCAGCTCCCTTTCAAGCTCATCCACCTCCACACAATCCCCGTTCCACCACCACCTGACAAAGGGCCTGGCTTCAGTGGGAGGATCATTGAAAAGGGTATACAGCTCATCAGGAGCAAGCTCCTTCTGATTCTTTTGGCTACATCCACATACTATAATGAACATGAGCAGGACGAGGGTATCGAGTATTCTTTTCATGGGGGTTTCATTTTTCAAAACTAAAGTTATCAAAAAGTGCAAATCAATTCCCTCAAAGTGCATTGTATTGTATATGGTTCTCAACTATCTTTGATTCTTTCAAAAGAATTAGAACTAACAGACAGTCACATGATAAACGAGAATGATAAAATCATTGAAGCCGTACTGTTTGATATGGATGGTGTACTGGTGGATTCAGAAGAGTATATCTGCCAGGCAGGTATTAACATGTTTCTGGAAAAGGGATACAGGGTGGCTCCGGAGGACTTTCTCCCTTTTACCGGGATGGGTGAGAATCGTTATCTGGGTGGGGTAGCAGAAAAACATAACATTCCCTTTGAGCTCGAAAAAGATAAGGCCCGAACCTATGAGATCTACGAAGAGCTGGTCAGAGGGAAGCTGGGTCCTCTGAAGGGGGTGCATGATTTTATCGAAACCTGCCGGAGGAGAGGATTGAAAATGGCAGTGGCTTCCAGTGCCGATCCGGTGAAGGTGAACGTGAACCTGAATGAAATAGGATTGAAAAGGAGTCTGTTCCTGGCTGTGGTCACAGGATTGGATATCGAGCACAAAAAACCTGCACCTGATATCTTTCTGAAAGCTGCCGAACTAGTGGGAGCAGATCCTTCACGGTGCCTTGTGGTGGAAGATGCGGTAAGTGGAGTGGCGGCCGGTAAAGCTGCCGGTGCCAAAGTGCTGGCCCTGACCACTTCTTTTACGTCCAAAGAGCTATCCGGAGCTGACTGGATTACCGAAACCCTTGCCACTGCCGGCGAAGAAGTGCTGGATTGGTAGGGATCACCAGATCCTTTTTATCTCATGGAACTCCATAGAAACCAGTTTCACAGTACCATCTGAAAACAGCTCCAGATCATCCCGGTCGGGCGTAAATGCAAACTGCTCTGAATAGGAATATACGCCGTTATTGGCAAAGATCTCCAATTGAGCCCAATCTGCTAATATCCGTATGGTAATGCGATTGGAACCGTCGGGCGGGCATGATTCCGACATGAGGATCTTCTCAGTGATATCGTAAGTGATGGTCTTATTGGCGACCCTGAATCCCACCTTTGACGCGGTCGCATGGGTCAGGTCAAATTGGGCGATCAGGTCAAACTTCTTGGATCTGGTATCAGATAACAGGTTGGTTCGTTCATCAATGACCTGGCTCGACCAGGTTTCAGTGGTCTCATAGAGCGATGCGATCTCGCAAATAGGTTTTCTGGTCACTCTATTCTGGCCATCCACAGTTACAAGGCCCAGTGTGACCGGGAAGGTGGCATTCCGTTCCCAGATGGTCTCCCCGACACCCCCGTTCCAGTGATCCATCCAGGCAATCTGAATCACCCTCGGATCGTTGTCGGGCAGGTTACCCATGGGGAAGGTCTGACCGGCATAAAAATCGGGCCCCAGGGTCATGACCAGTGTATCCTGACCGGGATCCAGGGTAAAGGTTTTTCCATCAAAGTCTCCCACCAGGTAGCTGCCGTTTGCATCCTGTAGCACCCACTTTCTGTTATGGTCATTGCCATCCAGAGGCAGCTGAAAAAAATCAGGGCACTCATACCCGAAATTCAAGTTGCTGAGGAAGCTCCAGTGGATCAGGTCATCAGATCCGTAAAACGTGGTACCGTTTTCATAGAGCAACAGGATCCATTTGGAGGATGCTTCGTGCCAGACCACACAGGGATCGCGAGGATACTCATTATCTGTGTGATGAGCCACCGGGTTGCCTTTGAAGTCGTTCCAGGATTCCCCGGAATCGTTGCTCCAGGCCAGGCAGGTACCAGCTCCCGTCCCGGTATAGATGGCCACAATAGCCTCTCTTTCCGAACCGGTGATCTGCTTCGCTGTCTTTCCCGAAACCACCACTGCGCTTCCGGAAAAGACATGATTGCCGGAAACATTACGGATCGCCTCCTTTGGGAGGAAGGATTCCTGAGGGATCAACGCCACCCCCTCATCTTTCCAGTGCAGCAGGTCGGGGCTGGTGGCATATCCGCCATGACGAATGGCTTTTCCCCACTGGTATATCATGTGGTATTTTCCACCCTGATACACCAGGCCATTGACGTCATTCATCCATTCGGACCGGGGACTGAAATGGTATTGTCCCCTGAAGTCCTCACGATAATCAATACTCCTGTCATGCGGGTAATACTGCGCAGACAACGCAGCGGAGCAGGCAAACAGCAATAAGGCAAAAAGTCTCATCTCTTTCTATATATTAAATTTTCAGTTATTTATGCGATTCTGACAGGCCCCAGTATCCCCATGGAGTAGTAGGGCTGCCCGCCGGTCCATCTTTGAGCCACCGGGTTATCAGTCAGGCTTTTCAAATAATTCCCCGTGATGGTGGTCAGTTTGACGGTTAACCTGTTCTCCCCTGCTCTCAACACATCCCGGATGTCATACCGGTGACTGCCATACCATTTGGTACCCAATAGTTTTCCGTTTAAGGAGAGTTCTGTCACACCCTGCACATTCCCCAGATCGATATAGTGATACCCGGCATGGTCCGTCGTGAGGGTCTTTTCATAGATCACACGACCGGCAAAATGTTTGGTCTGCTCCAATTCAATAAGGTCCGTCAGTTTTTCCAACTCCAGTTGTTGTGGTTCGCCGTTCACAGGGTGTAACTGCAGGTTCCATGGTCCTTCTACTTCTTTGCCGCCGGATTTTGATTCCAAAGGCTGAAAGGGATCTCCTGAACCCTTCTCCTCAAAAACGATCAACAGGGAGGTGGCCGGGGGAAGATCCAGTTGCAGACTGTTGTTGCTGTCCTGTGTGGGATAGCACAGCCGCTCTCCACTCTCAGGATCCCAGATCCAGGGGATGTGATTGTCATCCACGTCGAATTCAGCCTTAACCGATATCTGTTCGGAGAGACTGGTATTGGCTACAAAGCACATGTGGTGCCTGCCCAGCAGGTAAGAGGAATGACTCAAGTACTTATGGGGCCTGTCCCATCGAACATAGGGGCTGAGTCCCAGTTTGTCCTGCAGTTCTTCATACCACGGGATCAGATCGCCCTGGGGTGAGGGATATACGGTGGCATTTCCCTTTGGATCGCTCAACATGGCCTCCACCACCTCTCTTACCCGGGCGTCCCTCTCCTCCCCATGGTGATATGAAGCCGATTTGAACGGCTTTTTCCCGATGAAGACCACCTTGCCTCCCGCATCGGCAAAGTCTGACAGAGAGGCAGCTATTTCCGGATCCAATGTCTCTGTTTCGGGTAACAGCAGCACATGATAAGCCCGTTCATTATACACCATCATTCCATCCTCTAAGGTCGAATCTTTGATGATCTTCTCACTCACATAATCGCATCCCCCTCCGTTCTGATGGATGGCTTCCCAGAGGTTATGCTGATACTCCGGATAGGATTTCCGGGGAAACGGATCGCGCTGGGGCCCCATCTTCAACCAGAGATCGGTGTTGGGCTGAAGTATGGCCACGTTGGCCCGGGGGACTGCATTCTGAAGAAGATAAGAGATCCGGGCTTTATAATCTGACCAGTGCCTGAAATAGGGCCACCAGGTGTTTCTTTCATTAAAGAAGGTGCCATAGCGGATCCATCCGGGAAATGCTGCCTCGGGAGGGGAATAGTTAAACCCATGCAGTATGGAGTGGTTCACCCCGGAAATGTTGCTCTGATCGCCGGCGATCTTGATATGCTCCAGGGTGGCCATAAAGGCCATGGCTGTATTGGTGATCTCTTCACAGCTCACCACCTTCTTGCCGGCCAGTGCAGCTCCCGAGGCCACATACTTGTTACACATCCTGGGAGCCCTTCCCCCCAAGCCTGTATCGGGATATTCCCTGCCCACATCACGGAACAACCAGGTCTCACATTCGGGAATATCGATCTCCATACTGGCTTCCAGCGGGTGCATGCCCCGTCCGTAGGCCTGCATGCGTGACTGCACGTTATTTCTGTGACACCATGCATTGAAGGTATCAATGAAACGCTCCTTAAAGAGCTCGATCCGGGTGATATAGAAATCCAGTTCCACACGTTTGATCAGCTCGGTTACCTCTTCAGAGAAGGTGGTCCCGTATTCCTCTTCAAGCGGATTCCCCATATGACCCACCTTTTTCAGTGCAAAGGGAAGATAGGGTAAGAGGGAATACCCCCTTCTGATCTCAAATTCCCGGGGCAGATCATCGTTCCAGTTGGCCCCTTCCAGCTCCATGCTGTCGCAGAACATGGCCCTGATGTATGCTCCCATATCACAGATCCTGCCGGTGATATGGTCCGAGATCCGGTTCAGGTAATTTTCGGTGGCCGGTTTGCTGTAGTGATTCAGTACCGGGCCTGCCGCACCCGGAGCACCGTTTATCACTGCCATATACCCGGTAAGCTTTACCACATAATAGAGGACCCGTTTATCCCCCTCCGGCACCGATACCGTTACATCCTTGCCGGCTATACGATCCATCAAATCTTCCCCTTCGAGGAAATCCTCCGAGCGTTTTGGAAGCAGGCGCATCATCAACAGGTCCCTGTACACCGTTTTATTCCGGGAATGGATCTCCGGATCCACTTTTTCAAGGAGTTCATCTGTGTTGAAATGATACGTTTCTCCTCCCTCCAGATCCAGGGTCTCAATGGTCACCATTTGCGTCTGATCCTCTTTTTTCAGGAACTCACCTCCAAAGGGCCATCCCGAACCTACGATCATATCACATATTATTCCTCTCTCTTTGGCTCCCTCAAGGGCCACCTGCAGCATATCCATCCACTTCTCTTCGAAAATAGTCAATGGTTCATACCCGGCAGGATCTGATCCAGCCGGAAAGGCGATGGGATTGATCTCCACCCCGCCAATCCCCGCTTCTTTCATCACATCCAGCTCCCGGAGGATCTCCTTCTCTGCCAGCCTGTTTCCATTCCACCACCAGCGTACAAAAAGCCGGGAATCCATAGGAGGATCCTGAAAACCCTGATAATACTGATCTAATGATCCGTTTTGGAGTACTGGGTTGACACATCCCAGAAATGAATTCACAAAAAATGCTCCAGATGTCGCAACGACACCGGTTTTAACGAAATCTCTTCGCTTCATATATTCAATTTGTTGATTCTAAATCATTATCGTTTAGCCCTGGGCGGGAACAATGGGAATGAGTATATCCATTTCAGGAGTTCCTCCACAACTCTTGTGACTTACGTAGGTTAATGATCCGTCACTTCTACCTTTTCGCTGACATCACGTTTCACAGGAGCCACTTCACGGAATCCGGCCAGCATCTTCTCCCACTGTTGTTCCAGCTCCTTCACCTTTTCGGGATGGTCAGCCACCAGGTTGTTCGATTCTGTCCGGTCCTCTGCCGTGTTAATCAACTCCCAGGGCTCATCCCTGGCCGAAACGATCTTCCAGTCACCCTGTAGAAAAGCCCGGTGTCCCTCATGGTACCACCACAATGACCGCTGCCACTCCGTATCCTTTTCAAAGGTCGGCACCAGGGATTGTCCGGGAAAGGGTACCTGCAGGGTGTCCGGTACAGGAATACCCGCCAGCTCCATCATAGTAGGGAGCAGGTCGATCACGTGGCCGGGATCATGGCGCAGTTCTCCCCGGGGATCAATCCCCTCCGGCCAGTGCACAATAAAGGGTGTACAGGCACCTCCCTCATGTACCCACGTCTTGTGCCGGCGAAAGGGTGTATTGCTCATGGTGGACCAGCCCGGGCCCAGGCAGAGGTAGGAATCGGCAGAACCGGGATCCGATGTAGGATCATGTCCGTCTCCTCGCACCATGATCTCGGCACTGGCGCCATTATCGGAGAGGAACACAATCAAGGTGTTCTTCAAAGCATCCATCTCTCTGAGCTGGTCGAGAATGCGACCTATCTCCAGGTCAATGCGTTCCACCATGGCCGCATGAATCGTCATCTTATCCTGTTGAAACTTTTGCTGTTCAGGGGTCAGACTGTTCCAGGGAACGGGACGATTGACCTCCCCCTCACCCAGGATCTCCAGCGATTCAGGGAAATGATAAGGGGGTCCGATCTCTGGTTCCACCTCTGACAACGATCCATTCACCAGGCCCATATCCATGATACGTTTCCAGCGTTCAGCACGGATCCGGTCCCAGCCCGGCGCATAGCGGTTCCCTACCTTTTCTATATCCTCCTGTGGAGCATGTAAAGGAAAATGTGGAGAGGTAAAGGCTACAAAAGAGAAGAAGGGCTGATCCGCATATTCCGCCTCATGGTATTTCAGGTAATCAATCGCCTTCTCGGCAATTTCGGTGGTCACGTAGTAATCCATACCCCGTTCAACAGGAGGAAGCTCCAGATCATCTTCAAAATGTGCCTGGGGACTGAAAAACCGGTCGTGGTCTTTCATAAGATAGGAACGGTCAAAACCGGTCTCCACCGGCATTCCGTCCACATGCCATTTCCCCGAATGGTAAGAGCGGTAATTGGCTGCCTGCAGGTATTCCGGTAACAAAAGGGCCCACTGAGGACGTTTACCACCACCTCCGCCCTCGATACCCGGAGCATTGTCACGACCCACCTGCTGGGGATAATATCCGGTGAGCAGGGCCGCCCGGGAAGGCCAGCACCGGGCAGTGTTATAGAACTGGGTATAGCGAAGACCTGCCTCGGCCAGCTGATCCAGGTTGGGGGTACTGATCTCACCCCCGTAACATCCCGGATCGGAGTACCCCAGGTCATCTGCAAACAGGATCAGGAAATTGGGAGGAGCTGCTTCTTCTTTTTGACATCCGGTCAGTAACCATAAGGCTGAAGCACCAAGGAATAAATACTTTATAAGATTTCTCATGATAAAACAGTATTTGATGGGAACAGGTCTACCAGTTTTTAACCGTATCGATCATCGTCAGAATGTTCTCCACTGGTGTACCCGGCTGTATGTTGTGGCATGAACTGCAGATATATCCTTCACGTCCTCCTCCCAGGGTTTCCAGGCAGCGCAGAGTTTCCTGACGAACATCCTCCGTCGTACCGAAAGGCAGTATAGTCTGGTTGTCTATTCCTCCATGGAATATTATCTGATCCCCATACTTATTTTTCAGTAGATCGGTCTCCATGCCCGGGCAGGCATGCTGAATGGGATTCAGTATATCGATGCCGCACTCGATCAGGGGTGCGATGA